>JAIVJP010000313.1 GCA_020199975.1 Acidobacteriota bacterium | reverse complement strand
GTGATTCACCATCGCTCTTTAGATGTCCTTGACCATTAAACAAAGAATGCCGCGACGCAAGTCGCGCCATTCTTTGTTTTCATGCAACTGGTCGGCGGTTACGGTCGGCCGAGGATACTGCCAAGAATATCCGCGATGCCCCCGCCATTGCTGTTTCGGTTACTACCGTTGGAGTATTGCCGATAGCCCTGGTCATAGCCGCGCACGAAGCCTTCACGAAAGGCCTGCGTCGAGGCGTTCCGATAGTGGCGTGAACGCTGCGGGTCATAGCTCTGGCCCCGCTGGCCGTCGCTTGCACCGGTCTCTATACCCTGCTGGTAACCCCTATTCAGTTCAGCGTTGTTGTTGTAGCCACCGTTTCCGTAGCGGCCGTTTCCATAGTCATCGTTTTCATAGCGGCCATTGCCGTAGCGGCCATTCCCATTACCGGCGTACTGGCGATAGCCCTGGTCATACCCACGCACAAAGCCCTCACGAAAAGCCTGTGAAGAAGCGTTTCGGTAATAGTGTGAACGTTGAGGACTGTAGCTTTGCCGGCGTTGCGCGTCGCTGGCGCCAGTGTTTAAGCCGTACTGGTAACCCTGGTTTAGTTCACCCCGAGAGTTGTTGCGTCCATAACGGTCATTACGACGATCTCGGTTTCGCCGCCATCTGCGGTCGTCATCATCATCGCGGTCACGACGATTGTATCCACCATCATCATTGCGCCACTGCGCCTGAGTCGTCGTAGTGGTCGCAGCAAAAATGCCACAAACTGCCGCCAGCGCCAAAATAGCGCCGCGAATTCTATTTCTCATGTTTTGTCCCCTCCATTTGGCATTCCAGAATTGCAACCTCTATGCCGCTTTCATTTCAAGCAGTTACCTCGTGATCAGAGGGGTGCATTGCGACTATATCGTGCAGATATGGCCGCAGATGAGACATGGCAGCGAACGAGAGCAGTGGCGATGCCTGGGGGTCCATGCTGTACAACTCTTGTCTGCCGCAAATATACTAACCGCACTCTGGATGTTGTCCGAGTCGGCTGCCGGCGCCTAAAACTGCTATACAAAGGAAGAGGATACTCAGTCGCGCTTGATCACTCGCAGCTTTTTGCTGCTGCCTTCATTCTACTATGGTTGGTTTGACGCCCGCGGAGTAAGCTTCTCTCTGGACAGTCTGGCAGCGGCCGCAGCCTCAAACGGCCGACCGTCAACGCTCTCATGTTTGTCGACTCCCACGCGCATATTGATGGTCCTGAGTTTGACGCGGATCGCCATGAAGTACTGCAACGAGCTCGCGCTGCGGGAGTGTCGGCGATACTAAACGTCGGTACAGGAGATCCGAATAGCGGCGGACTGGAAGGCGCAGTTGAATTAGCCGAGAAGCACGAAGGTCTCTACAGCGCGGTCGGCATCCATCCTCACGATGCCCGCCTCTTCGATGACCAGGCTGAGCAGAGAATCACCGATCTCATCAAGCAGAATGCACGGGTGATCGCTTGGGGGGAAATAGGTCTCGATTTTCATTACGACAATTCGCCCCGCGATGTGCAGATGGACGTATTCCGACGCCAGCTTCAACTGGCACGCGCAGCATTATTGCCAGTAATCATTCATACGCGAGAAGCGGAGTCGGAGACGATTCAGATACTAAGATCGGAATGGCAGGGCTCGGGTCTGCCGGGCATCATGCATTGCTTTAGTGGCACGAGTGAGCTTGCAGAGAAGGCATTTGACTTGGGGATGTTCATATCTTTCTCTGGCATCGTCACTTTTAAAAACGCGGACGACCTCAGAGGGGTTGCGACTGAAGTCCCGTTGGGTCGGTTGCTGATTGAGACTGATTGTCCGTATTTGTCACCGGTGCCGTATCGCGGGAAGAGAAATGAGCCGGCGTATGTGGTGGAAGTGGCAAGATGTTTGGCGGAGCTTCGGGGAGTTTCGCTGGAAGAGATGGGCCGAATTACGGCAGAGAATTTTGCCGGGGTTTTCAAACTTGATTTGGGCAGTGACTAGCGGCGATGTCAACGCAACCACAGAACCGAGGAGCGGTAGCGACAGGGTCCAGTCGCGCGACACAGCCTTAGTATATTCCTACCACGATCGAGTAACGCACCTTAACCCGGTCGCTACCGCTCCTCGGTTCTGTAGTCTCGTGTGATCCTCTGAAAGCCACCCAAATCTAACCACTATCCGACCAAGAGACAAGTTTCACATGCCGGCCTTTTGATGCTATCCTCGGTCATAATAATTCCTAAATCATATTCCGGAACCTTGAGCATGGCCCAGCAGAATTCATTCGACATCGTCTCGCAAGTAGATCGCGCAGAAGTTGCGAACGCAATCCATCAAACTGTTAAAGAGGTGCGGCAGAGATTTGACTTCAAAGGCAGTGCCGCCAATGTCATGCTGGAGAAGGACGCCTTAGTGCTCACCGCTGAAGATGAAACGAAGCTGCGAAACATGAACGACATTCTCCAGCAGAAGCTGGTCCGCCGCGGCGTTCCTCTGAAGGCCTTGACTTATGGCGATATTGAACCAGCGGCGGGCGGTACGGTGAGGCAGCAGGCAGCAATCCAGCAGGGTATTCCTCAAGACAGGGCCAAAGAAATCGTCAAGTTTATTAAAGACTCTAAGGCAAAAGTCCAGGCGTCGATTCAGGCGGACGTAGTTCGCGTTTCCGGAAAGGATCGCGACACGCTTCAGGACATAATCGCCAAACTAAAGGGAAAAGATTTCGGCATCGATATGCAGTTCACGAATTATCGCTCGAACTGAGTCGTAGCATTCCGGCTAGATGTAAATTGAAGTTTGTTAGAGGGAAAGCTCATTAGACAGTAGGTAGTCAGAAATGCAGACGGCCAGCGAAACACTTGCACTTGACGATGTCAACCTTGCGGCAAAGCGCATCTTTAGTCTAATCGCTTCCGAGCTCGGGCAGGTTGAAGTAGAGTTTGAGCGGCAAGCGCAGTCTAATGTTCAAGTCATCGCCTTCCTCGGAGACTACCTGCGCGCTTCTGGTGGGAAGCGCGTGCGTCCCGCACTCACAATTCTCTCGAACTATGCCGTGGGTGGCGAAGGATCTCGTTATAATTCTATTCGCATGGCTACAGTGATGGAGTTCCTGCACACTGCCACGCTGGTCCACGACGACATTATCGACGATGCTGACATACGCCGGGACCGTCTTACCGTAAATGCCCTCTACGGCAATCAAACCGCGGTGCTAATGGGCGACTGGCTTTACATGTCTGCCTTTGAAACGAGTCTTGCCGAAAGATCGCTTCCCATTCTGGACATCCTGACCGCGGTTACGCGCAAGATGACAGAGGGCGAATTGTTGCAGCTGAACCTCCTGGGCCGGACAGATGTTTCAGAGTCGCAGTATCTCGATATGTTGCGGCGGAAGACAGCTTATCTTTTTAGTGCCTGTTGCGAAGTGGGGGCTATGCTCGGCGGTGCGGGGGAAAGGCAAAATCAGGCACTGGCCGATTATGGTTTAAGCCTGGGCACGGCCTTTCAGCTCGTGGATGACCTGCTCGACTTTACTGCCAGCGATGACGCTCTGGGTAAGGCCTCAGGCGTTGATCTGATCGCCGGCAAAGTTACTCTGCCACTCATTTATCTGCTTAAAAGGGATAGTTCCGGTCCCGAGATGGTTGAGACGGTGATCAGGGAAGGCAACTACGGCACGGTCTCACGTAGCGACTTGCTCCATGCTGTTGAGCGGGTGGGAGGGCTCGAAGAAGCGCGGGCACTGGCTGACGGCTTTGCGGAAGCCGCACGAGCTTCGCTGGATGTCCTGCCTGACTCTGAGTACAGCGAAGCACTCAGGTCAATTCCCACTTATGTCCTCGAGCGCGAGCGGTAATCCTCTAATCGACGACCGACCGGGTCAGCGCTTGAACAGCGAGCGGCCGGGGTATTCTCCCAGTTGAGGCCGGGTCGAACCGCTCCCCGTTCTGCCAAAGTTAGCAATCCTTCCGCAAAAGTATTGTGCAATTTCTGAAATCGCTTTAACATCCGTTCGATGGACCGGCCCAACGAAAACCTGCTTTCCCGTTTAGAGCAAAACTTGCGGCAGTCGCGAGCTGCGCGCATGCATCTTGCCGCGCGGCTGCGGGAGCTGGAAGCGGAAGCGGATGCAGTTCGCACGGAACTCGCGGAGATGAATACATTGGCCAGCCAGTCTGAGGCGGCCATCTATCGTTTGCTGTCTTCCGTCCTTGCCTCAAGTAATCTTGCCGCCGGTCTGCCCTCAGATGCTGAACTCGAAACAGTGATGGACCATTCGTCGCCTCATAGTCGCGGCGCCGTTAACTTGGATACCAGGCGCCAGCAGATTCCGGCCGTGCGCACGGATATCGAGGCTTCGAGCGACCGCTTTATGGACCGCACTATCCCGCAGGCTGTCACCCTGCTCCTGCGCGAAGAGGGAGGACCCCTCCACGTCAACGAACTCTACAACCGTCTGCTGGAAGGCGGGTTTCGCTTTACAGGCGAGAATCCGACGATCAGCGTTGCCGTCTCTCTCAACCGCAACAGTCGATTCCGAAAGGTTGCTCCCGGCACCTTCGACCTCATGATTCGCGACGCGTCGAAGGCTTCTTAAGTGGTTATCTAACTTTTCTGCTCGCGACACAGATCCTAGCAGCGCAGGAAATGCACCTTTGCTGGAAGCGCAGGCTTCTCGCCTGCAGGCGAGTAGATTGTTCGCGCTTCGCGCTCATGGCAGGTGAGAAGCCTGCGCTCCCGGCTACAAAAGATCCACTCGTCGCACTTAGAATGCCTTTATGCGTGCAATGATCCTTTCTGCCGGCTACGGCACACGGCTTTGGCCGTTAACTGAAGACCGTACCAAACCAGCGATCCCCATTCTCGGGAAGCCATTGGTGGGGTACGTTGCGGAATATCTCGCCGGCTACGGATGCGATGAGATTGTCGTTAATCTCCATCATCGCCCGGAATCAGTCCGTTGGGCTTTGGGTGATGGCAGTAAGTTTGGTGTCAAGCTTCATTATGTTGAGGAGCCGGAGATACTGGGAACCAGCGGCGCGTTAGACAATGCCCGGGAGCTACTGAGGGGCGAGACGATCGTCGTTGTGAACGGAAAGATAATCACGGACATCGATTTGAACGCGGCGATCGAAACACACAGACGTACAGAAGCCATCGCTACTCTGGTGTTATTGCCAAACCCCGAATGCCAAAGCTTTACCGTAGTTGAAACTGCGGACGGATGTCTCAAAGGTTTTGGCTCAATGCCAGTTCAAGCCGAGTACGTTGGTAGAGAAGCGCCGCTGATGTTTACCGGCATTCAGATTCTGGAGCCACGAATCTTTGACTACATCCCACGCGGCGGTTTTTCCCACTCGACCACCGACGTTTATCCGCAGGCGATGGCCCAAGGTGAGCGCATTGCGACTCATGTGGCAACAGGGAAATGGTACGAACTATCTACGCCTCAACGCTATCTGGATATCAGTTTGGCGATGCTTGCGGAAAGAGGCGAGCACTTGGCGGCGGGATCCGCGTGCGTTATTTCAGAGGGCGCCGATGTGAGGCAGTCCGTACTCTGGGACGGCGTCGTCATCGAACCCGACGCGCGCATCAGACGCGCCGTGCTTGGCGACGGCGTCCGGATTACTGTGGGCGAGGTCATTGAGGATGCGGTGGTAGTGCGGAACTCGCTTGTACACGGGAAAAGTTCTCCGGCTAAGGCTCTCAAAGGAGTGGTTAGAGGTGACAACTTTGTCGTGTCTCTGAGCCAGTGATACAATCTGCATTACATTACTCAAGCCTGGGCGGGACCGATGTACTGTCCGCTTATTTTTGAGAAGGACCCGAACCGCGCATTCCCTTCAACAGATGACGTCAGTAAAACAGGTGACTAACAGCGCTTTTGAACTCTCACCCACTGACCGGCTTTTGAACTTTCTCAAAGCCCAGGGAATAAAAGACACTTACGTTGTAGCTCTAACTCCAGACGCATCCACGCGTAACTACTTTCGCATTCCCTGGAAGAAAGGTAAGTCGATAGCAGCTGTCTACCCAGAGCCGTTTGATCCTCACTTTCATCCTTACCTCGACGTAACGCACCTTTTCCTCGAAAGCGACATTCCCGTGCCGGAGATCTATGCGGTTGCGGGCGGGACTGGAATTATCGTGCAGGAGGATCTCGGCGACCAGCAGTTGTGTCAGGTTTATGAAGTCGCGTCGCAGGAGGAATGCGAAGACTACAAGGAGCGGGCGATAAATATTATTGCTCGGATTCAGAAGGCGACGGAGAAGGCCCACGAGTTGAAGTCTATCTCGAGCCGCCTGGCCTTCGACGAAGCGAAGCTTTCGTGGGAGCTCGATTTTTTTGTCGAGCACTACTTTCAAAGCTTGCGAGGCGAAACTTTGCGCCGTGCCGAAGCTGCTGAATTGAAAGCCGAACTCAACGACATTTCAGCTGAACTGTCCGCGGCGCCGCGGGTCCTGTGTCATCGTGATTTTCACACCGCAAACTTGATGCTCGACAGTATTAACCAATTGCGTGTAGTGGACCATCAGGATGCGCGCATGGGCCCGGCCAGCTACGATCTGGTTTCGTTCTTGTTGGATCGCCAACCAACGCCACCTTCGCTAGCGGAGTTAAGGTCGTATCGTCTACTCCTTCTGGAGGAGCGCAGGCTGCAAGGTCTTGAGCCGCTGGACCCGTCTTAAAGCTGTTGGCACGTTCTCCTATCAAACGGCTATCAACCGACGCGGCGCGTTTTATGAACATTTTATTCAACCGACATTTCTGATCGTATTACAGGCTGCAGAATGGCTGGAACGGTTTCCTACACTCTGTAACATGATAACCGAGCGACTTAACCATACTAAGCAGGACTAATATCAACGCGATGGCCACGGAATCTAAATCATTGGAAATAACCAAAGCTCGGCAGACCTATAGTTCAGAGCTCTCGAAACACGTGGGCGAGGAGGTGGTGCTTAAGGGTTGGCTCTACAACTTGCGCTCGAGCGGGAAGATTGTTTTTCCACAGTTGCGAGACGGGACCGGGATAGTCCAGTGCGTGGCTTTGAGGAATACAGTCTCTCCCGAAGTGTGGGAGGCGTTGAAAGGCCTGGGCCAGGAATCTTCCCTGATGGTTCGCGGCACCGTGCGCGCTGACGAACGCGCTCCGGGCGGTTTCGAAATAGACGTCGTGGATGCTCAAGTGCTGCAGCCGGTCCACGACTATCCCATCACCCCAAAGGAACACGGCACAGAGTTCCTGATGGACCAAAGGCACCTCTGGCTGCGTTCCCGGCGCCAGCATGCGGTGCTGAAAGTGCGCCATACGGTCGTGCAGGCCGTACGCAACTTTTTAGACAACGATGGGTTCACTCTCGCAGATGCGCCCATACTCACGCCCGCCGCGTGTGAAGGAACCACTACACTTTTCGAGGTTGACTACTTCGCAGGCGAGAAGGCGTACTTGACGCAATCGGGCCAACTCTATAACGAAGCGACGGCCGCGGCGTTCGGAAAGGTCTATTGCTTTGGTCCTACTTTTCGGGCCGAGAAATCAAAAACGCGCCGCCATCTCACCGAGTTCTGGATGGTTGAGCCTGAAATGGCATATGCGTCTCTCGAGGATGTAATGGCCCTTGCGGAGAGAATGCTCTCACACGTGGCCGAGCGTGTGCTGGAAAACAGAGTCGAGGAGTTGAAGGTTTTGGAACGGAACATCTCGAAGCTGGAATCCATCATCGCCCCTTTTCCGCGCCTGCATTACGACGATGCGGTAAGTCGCTTCGAATGGGGCGGAGATTTCGGTGCGCCTGATGAGAGTTATATCTCCAGTAAGTTTGATAAACCAGTAATGGTCCATCACTATCCCGCAGCCGTTAAGGCGTTTTATATGGCGCGGGACCCCGAGCGGGCGGAATTGGCGCTAGGGGTCGACGTGCTGGCGCCGGAAGGTTATGGCGAAGTGATTGGTGGCGGAGAGCGTGCAACATCGCTTGAGTTTCTAAAAGAACAGGTGGCCCTGCATGAACTGCCGCAGGAAGCATTCGAGTGGTATCTCGACCTACGTCGCTATGGCAGCGTGCCGCACGCAGGTTTCGGCATGGGCATTGAACGCTGTACGGCATGGATGTGCGGCATCGAGCACATCCGGGAAACAGTTCCGTTCCCGCGGATGCTTTACCGTATCCGGCCATAGGACATGACTTCTTTGTTCTATCGCGCTGACAATTTACAAATGATGCGAACCCGTAGCGGGAGTGGTCGTTTTGTTAGAACTGTGAGCGGAGCGACCGGGTTCGCTCGTTTATTATTCGTCTCCGGCGACTAATCGACCCAGTCGCTACAGCTCGCGGTTCTAACATGAGTCTGGTTGCAAATGACTGATGACACTCAAGAACGGATCGTGACCATCTTTGGCGGTTCGAAATGCTGTGAGCCGGATCCTGAGTATGTGGAGGCGCAGCGTGTTGGTGAAATGCTGGCCAATGCCGGCTTCACTATCTGCACCGGCGGCTATCTGGGTGTAATGGAAGCTGCCAGCCGCGGCGCACACGAAGTTGGCGGTCGAGTCCTGGGCATTGTGATGAATCAATTCAAGCATGAGCCCAATCGCTACCTCACGGATAAAGTCGCCACGCCGCACTTTTATGAGCGACTGCAGCAGTTGATTACGCGCTCGGTCGGATTCATCGCTATTCGGGGCGGCATGGGCACCGTGACCGAGTTATCGCTCGTCTGGAACAAGATTCAAACGCGCGTGATTGGGCCCCGGCCGCTCGTACTGCTCGGCGAATGTTGGCCGCCGATTGTTAAGACATGGCAGCAGCACCTGGCAGTCAGCGCCGCAGACATCGCCGTACTGGATTTTGCGAATACCGCGGAGGAAGCAGTCGCCATCATACAAGAAAAATCTCGAGGAGTGATTCTATGAACTGTCCCAAGTGCGGCACCCATCTGGCAGAGGGCTCAAGTTTTTGCAGCGCCTGCGGTAATCGATTAGGCACTGCCGGCGTGCCACCGTCCCCGCGGCAGCCCTCCGGCTATTCCGGCGCCCATGGAATTCACATCGATGAGGACTCCCGAGGTCAGGGTAGTGGCTACAATTATGAAGTACTGCATCAACCCTCATTCTCTCTCGCGGTGATCAAACTCCAGGCTGAGCAGTCAATCCAGGCAGAGGCTGGGGCAATGGTCTCGATGTCGGCGAACGTCGAATTACAGTCACAGATGAAAGGCGGGCTGTTTGGCGCGATCAAGCGTGCCGCCGGTGGTGAGTCCGCATTCGTTTCGACTTTCACCGCTCGCGGTGGACCTGGCGAAGTTACCTTCGCTCCGGGTGCTCCCGGCGACATTGCGGCGATAGAGTTAAGCAACCAAACTTTTTTCGTTCAATCAACTTCCTACCTGGCCGGTGATGCCAGTCTCACTGTAGATACGAAATGGGGTGGCGCGAAATCATTCTTTGGCGGCGAGGGCTTGTTTGTGTTGTTGGTGCAGGGTCAGGGCCTGCTGCTGGTGTCGTCCTTTGGTGCGATTCACCGTAAACGATTGCAGGGGGGCGAGCGATATGTGGTCGATACGGGACATCTAGTGGCTTGGGAGGGGACAACGCAGTACACTCTGCGCAAAGCTGCGGCCGGGTTCTTTCGGAGCGTGATGAGCGGCGAAGGCATCGTCGCCGAGTTTACCGGGCCCGGGGAACTGCTGATCCAGACACGTAACCTGGCAGCTTTGGCAGGACTATTGAAACCATTCTTCCCCTCCCAATCAGGTGGGGGCGGTTTCAGCCTCGGCAGCTAAGGTTTTACGTGAATTTATGAGTAATCAGTCCACCACGGAGACTTCACTGGCTCCCATCGCAACTGTTCTGGATCCTGACCGAACAGTTAGAATTCTAGGCGTCCCAATGGCCTATGGGGCCAGCATGGCCGGTGTGGACATGGGTCCGGCTGCTTTGCGCGTTGCGCGACTTAACGAAAGAATCGCGGAACTCGGCTACCAAGTTCAGGATTCCGGCGATCTGAGGGTTGAGCGACCGAAGTCGCGTCCAAAGCCCGATGACAAATTAAAATACCTCAGCGAGATTAGTGCTGCTTGCGAGCAGTTGGCCGCCGAAGTTCATCAGGCTCTGACTGTTGGTGAGCTGCCCATCATCCTGGGCGGCGATCATTCGATAGCAATAGGTTCGATTGCGGGCTTGGCTTCATTCTGTCGCGAGCGATCTGAAACGATGGGGTTGATCTGGTTCGACGCGCACGCTGACATGAACACTCCTGAAACCACTCCCTCGGGCAACATTCATGGAATGCCATTGTCCGCCCTGTTGGGTTACGGCGCACCTGCGCTCACGAATGTTGCAGGGTTTGCTCCCAAGCTCGATCCGAATTTGTGTGCGCACGTTGGAGCGCGTGACATCGATCGTGGTGAGCGCGAGCTTATTCGCCAGCTTGGTATTCGCTTCTTTACAATGCGGGAAATCGATGAGCGAGGGATGAGCGCGTGTATGGACGAGGCAATCACAATCGCCTCCAGGGCTTCTGCCGGATACGCAGTGACGTTTGACGTGGACGCACTTGATCCCGGCGATGCTCCAGGTTCAGGTACGCTCGTGCGGGGGGGACTGACTTACCGTGAGTCGCACCTCGCTATGGAGAAAATCGCTGAGGCGGGTGGTATGTGTTCACTTGAGGTAGTGGAGATCAATACTGCACTTGATGTTAACAACCGGACCGCCGAACTGGGCGTCGAGATGATTCTTTCAGCGCTCGGGAAAACTATTCTTTGAAATTTACGGAGCAGACACTTGGCGAAAAAACTCCGCGTGGGAGTAATCTTCGGTGGAAGATCAGGTGAACATGAAGTTTCTATTCGTTCCGCTCGCGCAGTTATAGAATCAATCGATCCGAAAAAATACGACGTTCTACCCATCGCCATCAACAAGGAAGGGAAGTGGCTCCCGCCGGCTGATGCCGCGAAATTGTTGCCACCAAGTGCGCGTTCTTTCCTTCCTGCTGATTTTGCCAAAAAAGGCAGTGGGGACGTGGCAATCCTCGGTGACCCCTCGCATCAGGGCCTGATCTCTCTCGCAGCAACCCGCCGCTCGCTGGCTTCCGAGCAATTGGATGTCGTGTTTCCCCTGCTTCACGGGCCATTCGGTGAAGATGGAACGGTTCAGGGCCTTTTGGAGATGGCCAACATTCCTTACATCGGTTGCGGCGTGCTTGCGTCGGCTTGCGGCATGGACAAGGTCGCAATGAAGTTGCTATTTCGTCAGGCAAGCCTTCCAATTGCTGAGTACATTTGGTTTCTTCGTTCCCAGTGGCAGAGTAGTACTGCAGGTGTGATTCGCCGAGTGGTCCGCGACATCGGATTCCCGTGCTTCGTGAAGCCGGCCAATCTTGGTTCCTCGGTGGGTGTTTCGAAAGCTACGGATAAGACTGGGCTGATCGAATCCGTGGACCTGGCTGCCCGATATGATCGGAAAATTATTGTTGAAGCAGCACTGGACGCACGGGAAATTGAATGTGCTGTGATCGGTAACGATGAGCCTCAAGCCAGTCTTCCAGGAGAGTATGTTGTTTATGACGAAGCAGCACGTTTTCTTGATTACACGGAAAAATATGCCGACACCGGGCACGTAGGATTCGTAGTTCCAGCTCCGCTAGCAAAATCCATGATCAGCAGGATCCAACGAATGGCCATCCAGGTTTTTAAATCTGTAGACGGCGCCGGTCTTGCGAGAGTGGACTTCTTTCTGACGCGCGATGGGCAGAAATTGCTAGTAAATGAATTGAATACTATGCCAGGTCTGACAGAAGTTTCCGGATATCCTAAAATGTGGGAAGCGTCAGGAATGTCTTTTCCAAGAGTGCTTGATCGATTGATTGAGCTCGCCTTCGAACGCCACAAAGACAAGTCGCTTAACAAAACAAGTATCTAGATCGCCGGATTGAAGTCGGTTGCCGCTCGGCATCAGTGGTGGTCAAGGGCGAGGACCACAAAAGAACTGCTGGATGCACGTCCGCTCATGATGCGTTCTGGGTGGCGTTATTCTAAAGTGAATTTGTATTGCAATATTTCGTACTTGGACCAAAGTGTTGACGCAGCGTGGAGGATTCTGATATTCCGCGTAAAGAAATCGTGAG
>JAIVJP010000534.1 GCA_020199975.1 Acidobacteriota bacterium | reverse complement strand
GATGTTTCACATCTACATAACAAATCGACCAGGTGACGTTAAGGCGGGTAGCCTGGGTCGTATTGTCGAGGGCTACGAGGCCGCAATAATAAATGCCGACGGTGATCAGCTACCAACGGGCGAGATGGGGACGCTTAGGATCAAAGGAGACTCGGCGGCGTTGTGTTACTGGAACGTCCATGAAAAATCCAAAGAGACCTTTGCCGGCGACTGGTGCACGACCGGCGATCAGTTCCATGTCGACGAATCAGGATATTACTGGTACCACGGTCGTACTGACGACATGTTGAAGGTTTCCGGTGTTTACGTGGCTCCGGTCGAGATAGAAAACTGTTTGCTGCAGCACGAGGCGGTGCTCGAATGCGCTGTAATTGGTCACGATGCGGGGGAAGGGTTGGTAAAACCAAAGGCTTTCATTGTGCTGCGGGATGGCTACGACGCTGACGCTGAGCGGGAGGAAGAAATTAAGGGCTTCGTCAAATCGAGACTTGCGCTGTACAAATATCCGCGCTGGATCGAGTTTGTTGCTTCGCTGCCAAAGAACGACCGCGGAAAAATCGATCGCAAGAACCTCAAAGAAGCGGGAATCGTAAATCGTGATTCGTAAATAGAGTCGCGCTTCGTATTGGTTAACCATTTACGATTACTATTCACGATTTACCAAACATGCCCTTCTCTACACGTATCAAAATTCGATTTGGCGATGCTGATCCGGCGGGACTTGTCTACTACCCCAACATCTTTCACTATTTTCACATTGCGATGGAGGAGTTTTTCTCTATCCAGTGTGGCGTTGGCTACGACCAATTACTCGCTGCCGAGCGCATCGGCTTTCCCACCGTTAATATTCAGACTGAGTTTCGCGCGCCGATTCTTTACGGAGACGAGATCGATGTCGAAGTTTTTGTCTCTCGCCCAGGCCGAACTTCAGCGATATTCCAGTACCGCGTAACACGCGTCAGCGATGGCCAGCTCTGCGTTCAGTCCACGCAGGTTCACGTTGCTATGAATCTGGACACCCGCCGCCCTGTTCAACTGCCAGAAAAGTTTCGCGAAGCATTCGGCGACGACGCTGCCTAAGCATATCTACGACGCAGGCGACAGCAGAGAAAGATCTGGTAACTCCTAGTAACCTCCAACTCTCTTTTCCAAATTGCGCGTCTTCTATTAGCTAGTCATCCCTCAAATCCTCTTCGCTTTTCGAGATCGTAGTCTCGCAGGCGGCGATACAGAGTTGACGGCGAGATTCCCAGAATCTCGGCCGTCTTGCCTCGGTGCCAACCGGTCTGTTCAAGTGCGGACAGGATCTGCTGACGTTCCATATTACGGAGTGAGGCGGGCGAGTACGCGGCGGCCGGGGAGCCGTGATCGGCTTCGGAACTGGCCGGCACCGAGGCCATCAAAACCGGAAACGAAACCGTTGGCCGCGCTACCTCGGGAGGTAATTCCGCGAGTGTGATGCGCCCGTTGTTGGCCAGGATAACCGCCCGCTCAAGACAGTTTTTTAGTTGACGCACATTGCCCGGCCAACTGTAAGAACGTAGAGCCTCTAGTGCATCAGCTTCGAGAGCAGGAGGGTTCGTGCCACCTACATGCTGGAGCAGATGCTGCGCCAGCGGCTCAATATCCTCCGGCCGCTCTCGCAATGGTGCGAGGCTAATCTGAAAACCATTGATTCGGTAAAGCAGATCGGAGCGGAAGGTTCCATCAGCCACAACTGAGTCAATGTTTCGATTCGTCGCCGCGACAATACGCACATTCACTTCA
>JAIVJP010000533.1 GCA_020199975.1 Acidobacteriota bacterium | reverse complement strand
GTCGATCACTTGTCCCACCTGGATCATGCCCGGTCAACCCGACAACGTGATCACGCTTCATCTTGGTTATGGCCGCCAACGAGCCGGCCGGGTCGGGAATAAACGGGGCTTCAATGCCTACACCATTCGCACTTCGGATTCGCCCTGGACTGCTGCAGGAGTCAAAGTCGATAAGGCTCTGGGACAGTTCCAGCTCGCCGTCACGCAACTCCATTTCAATATGGAAGGGCGCGACATTCTGCGAACAAATACGCTGGAAGAGTATTTGAAGGAAGCTCACCTTGATTCGAAAGGCGAGCATGGTCACGAGAAAACCCACGTGCCGGCGCCGGATGAAACACTCTACGGCAACGAGCATAAATACGAAGGCTATGCCTGGGGCATGGCTATTGACGCGAACAGTTGCGTTGGCTGCAACGCCTGCATTGTCGCCTGCCAGTCTGAAAACAACATTCCGATAGTCGGTAAGGAGCAAGTGGTTCGCAGCCGCGAGATGCAATGGCTGCGCGTTGACACTTATTTCCAGGGTCATGAGCCGAGCAATCCCGAGGGCACTTACTTTATGCCGGTGCCCTGCATGCACTGCGAGAATGCGCCGTGTGAGCCCGTCTGTCCGGTTCATGCCACTGTGCATAGTGCCGAGGGCATCAACGACATGGTTTACAACCGTTGTGTCGGCACGCGCTACTGCTCGAACAATTGCCCATACAAAGTTCGACGCTTCAATTTCCTGCTTTACCAGGATTGGGATACACCCACATACCAGTTGATGCGGAACCCTGAGGTGTCGGTGCGCAGTCGCGGCGTGATGGAGAAATGTACTTACTGCATCCAGCGCATACAGGAAGCAAAGATTGGGGCGGAGCTCGAGAATAGGCCGGTTCGTGACGGTGAGATTGTTACTGCTTGCCAGGCCGTTTGTCCGACTGAGGCAATAGTCTTTGGCAACATCAACGATCCAAATAGCCGCGTCGCGAAAATGAAAGCCGACCGGCGCAACTATTCGCTACTGTCTGATTTGAACACGAGGCCGCGTACCACTTATCTCGGCGCGCTGCGTAATCCGAACCCGGAGATCGCGTAGCTAATTCAGATTTCATAACATCAAGCTTTAGCTTGTCTGGGTGGAGACCGACAACCTAAAGGTTGAACTCTAAACAGGTTTGAATGGCAAACGAACCATACACGGAAGGGCCGATCCACGCGAGTGTCCAGGTGGTCGGACCCGGTCTGACCTTTGCATCAGTCACGGATAAGATCAGCTCGCTGGTCTTGAAGCGGAAAACTCCGTTGTGGTGGTTCATCGGTTTTGCGGTCTCGTTTTTGCTGGTCCAACTCCTGCTGCTGACCATCACTCATCTCGTCTTCACCGGCATCGGCATCTGGGGCAATAATGTACCAATCGGTTGGGCCTTCGACATCATCAACTTTGTTTGGTGGATCGGTATTGGCCACGCGGGGACACTGATTTCCGCGATCCTGCTGCTCCTGCGTCAGCAGTGGCGCACTTCGATCAATCGTTTTGCCGAAGCGATGACACTCTTTGCTGTGGCTTCCGCGGGGTTCTGGTTCATCGGGTTAATTCCGGATTTCGCGACCCTGCGCGACCGCGCTCGAAGTAAGCCGTTTCAGATTATTTACGGAATGCTGGCCATGGGCTGGCGCGGTTCCGCTCGCCACTGGCATCGCTACGAGATGGCTTACTTGCTCTTGGCCGGATTGGCGACCCCTCTTGTCCTTTCGGTGCACACGATCGTCAGTTTGGACTTCGCAGTTGGGGTTATTCCCGGCTGGCACGCTACGATCTTTCCGCCTTATTTCGTCGCGGGAGCCATCTACGCCGGCTTCGCGATGGTCCTGGTGCTGACCATTCCACTAAGAAGGTTATACGGCCTCGAAGACTTCATCACCATGCGCCACATCGAGAACATGGCCAAAGTGATGCTGGCTACCGGTTTGATCGTCGCCTACGGCTACATCATGGAAGCCTTTTTCGGGTGGTACAGCGGCAACATTTACGAGCGCTTCATGATTTATAACCGCATGACCGGACCGTACAAATGGTTCTACTGGTCGCTGATCCTCTGCAACGTGCTGGCGCCGCAGATCATTTGGTTCAAACGTTTCCGCACGAATCTGGTCGTGCTTTTCCTGTTGTCGATTGTCGTAAGCGTTGGCATGTGGCTCGAGCGCTTCGTGATTATCGTCACCAGCTTGCACAGAGATTTTCTACCCTCGGCCTGGGGGATGTACTCACCGACCGTCTGGGACTTCTCCATGTTCATCGGCACGATCGGACTCTTTTTCGCGCTGCTTTTCCTCTTCATCAGGTTCCTCCCGATCATTTCAATTTTTGAAATGCGGACGATCCTGCCGGAGGCGGAGGTTGAGGAGGAGTAGTGCGCGGCGAGGCCGCGGGACGGGGCGATGGAGAGAAAGGGAGACGGGGTGAAGCGTAAATGCGGTGACCGGGAGATCGAGTATTGAAGAGACTTGGTGATGGCGGACGAAAAAGACAAACCGAGAAGTGGTGAGCGATACAACAGGAATGATACGGATATCTCTGCGTCACCCCGTCACCCTATCTCCGCGTCTCCGCGTCGCCCCGTCTCTCCGTCTCTGTACGGGGTGATGGCCGAGTTTGACAACCCGAGCCATCTGGTTGCCGCTGCCCGGCGCACTTACGAAGCGGGTTACCGAAGAATCAATGGCTACTCCCCTTATCCGATCGAAGAATTGTGGGAGGCAATCGGTTTTCACCGCACAGGCTTGCCTATCATTGTTTTGATCGGAGGTATTATCGGCGGTCTGGGGGGGTTTCTTATGCAATATTACCTTTCAGTCTTCGAGTATCCGCTCAACGTAGGTGGCAAGCCGTTTAATAGTTGGCCGGCATTCATTCCGATCACGTTTGAGACGACGATTCTGTGTGCCGCCCTTGCAGCAGTGTTCGGGATGCTGGCGCTGAATAAGTTGCCGCAGCCATATCATCCTGTTTTCAATGCGCCCAATTTTAAGCTCGCCACGCGCGATCATTTTTTTCTGGTGATCGCGGCGAACGATCCCCATTACGACCATGATGAAGTAGTGGAGTTCCTGAAGAGTCTGGAGCCGAAGGAAGTTACGGATGTGGAAGTGTAGACCGAAGGAAGACACGGAGAGGGGGAGACGGGGAGATGGGGTGAAGCGGAGATTCGGAGATTCGGTGATTCGGTAGATTGAGTATTGAAGATTTAGTTGATGGCGGACGAAAAAGACAAACCGAGAAGTGGTGAGCGAGACAATTGGGATGATACGGATATTTCCCCGTCTCCCCGTCTCCCCGTCTC
>JAIVJP010000312.1 GCA_020199975.1 Acidobacteriota bacterium | reverse complement strand
CGGCGTAAGTGCGCGGGCTCCAGGCGTTCCGGATCGAGGGAAAACAACAATTGCCTAACGACAGGTTAGAGAGTAGAGTAGCGGCCGTTCTCCGTATTAGCTCCTTTCCAACCAAAGCGCCTCGCCAAATTTGCTTTTTGGGGCTACGGAACTAGCCACCAATAATCTAGATCGGGTTAAACATAGCAAGGCAGGTTGTTTTACAGGAGATAGTTCATGCAGGAGATGCATCCAAGAAATCCCCAGGCAGCATTGCCCCGGAAGCGCGTCCTCATTGTGAACTGTTACTTTGATGATTCGCGGCAACCAATTCGCAGAACCAACAAGCTACCGCAGGCAGTCGGCCCGATATATCTAGCCGGAGCTTTCGCGCGCGAGCTGTGTGAGGTTCGCTGCTACACGGAGGTAGCAAGTGGGCCGCTGGAAGATGAACGACTGCTTTCCTGGCCTGACATGCTGGTCCTTACCGGTCTCACCAACGGGTTCGATCGCATGCTGCACCTCACGGCCTATGCTCGAACCAAGAATGCCAAAGTGATTGTCGTCGCCGGCGGTCCTGCAGTGCGAGCCTTGCCGCTCTTAGCGAAAGAGTTTTTTGACTACACGTGTCTGGGAGATATTGAAGAGTTGTGCGAGGTAATTGGCGAAGCTTTCGGAGCCGAGTATGTTGCCAGGCAGATGATCCCGCGTTACGACCTGGCTTACTGGCTGGGACGAATTGGCTATGTAGAAACAACCCGCTATTGCAATTTTCGTTGTTCGTTCTGCGCGCTTACGGCTGAGGGGCGGCCGTATCAGACTTACGACCTCGATCAGATCCGGCGGCAGATTATGGCATCGGGCAAGAGAAGCAGAATGTTCTTTATCGACAATAATTTTTATGGAAGCGACCGGAATCATTTTCGCGCGCGCGTCGGCCTGATCAATGAAATGCGCCGGGCGCGCCAGTTTCAGCACTGGGCAGCGTTAGTAACCAACGACTTTTACCGAAACGATGACAATTTACGCCTCGTGAAGGATGCAGGCTGCGAGATTCTCTTTAGCGGCCTCGAGACGTTTGATAACGACTGGCTGCGAAGCTTCAACAAGTTGCAGAACACGTCGTCGCCGCAAGTGGAGATGGTTACCAAATCGCTGAATGCGGGAGTCATTTTTGCTTATGGTCTAATGCTTGATGTCGCCAGCCGCAGCGTTCCTGATTTGCGACGCGAGTTGGAGTTCATAACGAGCACACCGGAGATCACCATTCCTTCCTTTGTTACGCTCGCAATTCCAATTCTGGGAACGCCTTATTTTTATGAGTGTTTGAACAAAGGGACGCTCCTACCCGAAACCAAGCTACGCGACATGGACGGAACAACCATCCTGCAGAAGCCGTTGGATGACCTCGCTGAGGTTGTAAAGTTTGTTAATGACCTGCAGAGTCTAAGAGGATTTCACAGCCGCGTGCTGAAGCACGCCGTTGGATTCGCCAGAGTTTATCGCTCCAAGCTGACTAAGGCCCAGATGGTTTTCGCGATGGTCAACAACTTGCTGACTTGCGCGCAACCTTTGACTACATCGTTTACAGGACTAGGTTGGATCAAAGCCCGCCCCAGGCCACGTACTTTCATCAGCAGCACCGATCTGGAAGAGCTTGTCGTTGATGTTGCGCTTCGGAGTGCGGCTGCCCCGACAATCTTTCCGTCTCATCAGGGACATGTGGACGGCGGCATGATGGCAAACAACCCGAGCACCGCGGCAATCGTCCTAGCCCTGGGCCACCACCAGCCGCGTCCGGATCTTGAGGATATCTGTCTCTTATCGCTAGGAACTGGATTGAGTCCGACGATAATCAGCCTCAACACAAAGGGGTGGGGCATTGTGCAGTGGATGCTAAACCCGTTCCGATCACCGTCGGAGCCCCTTCTCAACATTCTTTTCGACGGCGTTGTCGAGGCAGATGCCATCATGAGTCAGCACTTGCTCAGTTCGCGTTACTGGCGACTTAATCCACCGCTGCTCCGGCAGACAGCACTTGACGACTGGAAGGCCATTCCGGAATTGATCAAGACGGCGAACGACTATGACCTTCAGCCGACGTTTGATTGGATTGCAAGTAACTGGAATTAGGACGCAGGCGAAGGTTTCTCGCGCTCGCGCTGCACCAGAATCCGACGCAATATCTGCCCTGCCGGGCTCTTCGGAATCTCACTCACAAAACTCTACCCGTCTGATTCGTTGTGCGAGGCGACGCGCGCGGAAACAAATTCCATAATCGCAGCCACTATGGTATAGACTTCTCTTCTCTTTCTGCAGTATTGTCCGCCAAATCTGTCAGTGAGCGAGGACGACGCCATGAAGGTTCTACTAATAAACCCGGAATTCCCCGACACTTACTGGAGCTTTCGGCACGCGCTTCCCTTCGAGGGGAAACGATCCGCCTTCCCTCCGCTCGGGTTGTTGACGGTCTCCGCCATGCTGCCGCGTTCGTGGGAACGACGACTGGTTGACTTGAATGTAGAGCAACTAAAGCCTTCGGACATTGAGTGGGCGGATATGGTCTTTGCTACTGCGATGCTGGTGCAGAAGGATTCATTACGGCAGGTTATTGCGCAGTGCAAGGCGCAAGGTAAGCGGGTAGTCGTCGGCGGGCCATACGTAACCACGACGATTGAAGACTTACTCCAGGTCGATCACATCTTCCAGGGCGAAGCTGAAACGACGCTGCCCGAGTTTGTCAAGGATTTGGAACGCGGCGAGGCCAAGCGAATCTACAAAGCGGCTGAACGACCACCGCTTTCGCTGACGCCGGTTCCCGATTTTTATCTTGCCGACCTGAAGCGTTACAGCGCAATGTCGGTGCAGTATTCGCGTGGCTGTCCCTTCCAATGCGAGTTTTGCGACATCATTGAAATCTATGGGCGCATACCGCGGACCAAGAGCAACCAGCAGATAGTAAGCGAACTTGGCGCGCTGCTTAAAGCCGGTTGGCGCGGACCGGTTTTCATCGTTGATGATAACTTCATTGGCAATAAGAAGAACGTAAAACAGATGCTGCCACACCTGGTTGCATGGTCTGAACAGCACCGGTATCCATTTTCTTTCATGACCGAAGCGAGTGTTAACCTCGCGGAAGACGAGCCATTACTCGACACCATGCGGAGCGCCGGCTTTCGCCGGGTATTTCTTGGTATTGAAACACCGATCGAAGAGAGTCTCAGAGAGACAAAGAAGGGACAGAATCTCCACCGCAGCCTACTGGATTCTGTGCAGAGGATTCACAGCCATGGCATGGAGATTATGGCAGGATTCATCGTTGGCTTTGACAATGATCCGGAGGACGTCTTTGATCGTCAGATAGATTTCATACGCGCCAGCAAGATTCCGCTTGCCATGGTCAATCTGCTTTCGGCATTGCCGGATACACAACTGTGGCGCCGACTTAAAAGTGAAGGACGGCTGTTGAGTGAAGCTTCCGGCAATAACAGCGATTGTTCGCTGAATTTCGTACCTAAAATGAATCCTGTGCGACTCGTTGAGGGCTACAAGCAAATCATGCGCACAATTTACAGCCCCGCCGAATATTACAGCCGGGCACTTGATTGTCTAAAGGAAGTTGCCCAGAGCGGCGCCGGCTCCCGGGGCACGACCCTTAAGGGGGATATAGCGACGCTCTCACGCGTGGTTCTCAAATTAGGTGTGCGAGACCCCGCACGGCTCGAGTTTTGGCGGTATATTCGGCGCGTGTTATTAGAGCACCCTACGAAGTTCGCGCGCGCGGTGATGCTTGCGGCGATGGGTTACCACCTGCGCAAGCTGACGGAAGAGTATTGCGGCTAAAGGTATCAAGTTTAGACAAGAGCCTTTGATGGATGGTCGACAAGTCCAAACACGGCTACAGTCTGCCACACCTAACGCGATAGACATATAGAAGTCAGGATGGTCATGGCGATGGCCAAACCGAACATTACCTTTCGACACATTGAAGTGATTAGGTGGGACAAAGTTGTGCGATACGCGCATAACTGAAAAGGAAAATGCGTCATGAGTAAGGTGATACTAGTAAACCCCGCAAACGCGACAGTCGGCTACAGCGTGATCACTCCCCGGTGGCTCTTTGTTATTGCTGGCGCAACGCCAATAGAGTTCGAAGGAGATCTGGTCATTATTGATGAACCGGTTACGGCGTTTGATGCTAACCAAGTAAGTCCCGGTGATATCGTCGGTGTTGGGATCCACACGGCAAACTGCCGGCCGGGTTATCGGGTAGTCCGCGCGGCAAAGAAGCGCGGAGCCACCGTTATCGTCGGCGGCATTCACGCTACCATATTCCCCGAAGAGCCGTTGGAAATGGGCGCAGACGCGGTTGTTAAGGGAAACGCTGACATCATTTGGAGAAAGATTTTAGAGGACGCCCAACTGGGTAAGTTACAACGCGTGTATGAGGGCGGGCGAGTGCCCGGAGAACTGATGGCGAAGGCTCGTTGGGATCTGCTGGATCCAAGTAAATACTTGATGGGCTGTATCCAGACCGTGGCTGGCTGTCCTGAGAATTGCAGCTTTTGCTCTGTTTGGGTGACTGATGGCCGGACGCCACGCTTGCACCTGAATGATCAGATCATCGAAGAGGCAAATGAGCTCTATGCGCTAGGTTTCCGCTACGTCTTTTTCTCTGACGACAACTTCACGCCTGCTACTTTGGGTCGTATCGCTAGAGAAACAAGCCCGGGCACTCGGGCCAATCTCGAACGTGTGCGCGAGGATCGACTCAAACTATTCGATGAGTACGATCGGATAGGGCCCCCTGCGCTCTACGGTTTTACGCAAATGACAGCAGAATGTATCAGTGACGACGAATACCTGGACGCTATGTACAACAAGATGCGACTTCGTGGGGCACTGATCGGAGTGGAGTCATTCAGCGAAGAAGGTTTAAAGGACGCAAACAAGACCTGGAACCCGGTCGGACAAAAGATGGTTGAGGCAATTCAGAAGATTCAGAACCATGGAATCATGGTTCTTGCCTCGATTATTGGCGGACTCGAGAGTGATACGCTGGCCACGCTTCGGACCATGCGGCAATTCGCGAACGCCTCGGGCACAGCCTTCGCCCAGTTTCCGCTTTACAGCGTGTATCCCGGAACCAAGGACTACCACGAGATGATGCGCGACTGGAAAAATCGTGATCGGGCTGGCTACGTGCCAAAACACGCGGTGCAGATCGTTCGGGATAAGTTTTGGCTCGACTACGATCACACCGACGTCGCGGTCAAACACCCCACGATACCGACCGAGGACCTGATGAAAGAGGCGCAGGAAAGTTGGAGCACCTTTTATAGCTTGAAAGAGATAATCGCGCGCACGCGCTATGGGCCGATGAGCTCGTTGCCTCTCAGCGGCAAGGTTTTCTATGCAGTGGCATGTTTGGTATTCGCGTCGCTTTATCCAGGTGGGATCGCCGCGGACAATGTGCGTAAAACCAAGCTGGGGTTATTTGCCAGACTCTCTGTCCGAGCCGCTATTCGCATCACAAGAAGGACGTACGACTGGGGGATACGGCCGCGACGCGAAGCGATCGACCTTGCCTAACCCTGGGGGGCTTAAGCTGCCATCAGCTATTTCGAAGCTGCCGGAACTGATCAAGACCGCAAACGACTACGAGCTTCGGCCTACGTTGATTGGATAAAAAGCAACCGGAATTAAGCAGTAGGTGCAGTTTTCTCTCGCTCGCGCTGCACCAGAATCCGACGCAATATCTTCCCTGCCGGGCTCTTCGGAATCTCACTCACAAACTCTACTCGTCTGATTCGTTTGTGCGGGGCGACGCGCGCGGAAACAAATTCCATAATCTCAGCCGTCGTGGCCGCGCCTTTCAGAACCACGAATGCCTTAGGAACTTCACCGGCCTCCTCATCAGGACTCGGAATGACTCCCGCATCGGCGATCGCCGGGTGTGAAAGCAGAATCGCTTCGAGTTCCGCCGGCGCCACCTGGCGTCCTTTGTACTTGATTAATTCCTTCAACCGATCAACGACAAACAAGCGCCCGTCTTCCTCGGCATACCCAATGTCGCCGGTGCGCAACCATCCGTCCTCGCGAATCATTTCCGCTGTTGCGTGGTTGTTTCCGAGATAGCCCTTCATAATCTGCGGCCCGCGGACCCAGATCTCGCCTTCCTGATTGGGACCGAGCTCGGCGCCAGTAACGTAGTCAACAATCTTGCATTCCGTATTAGGCAGGCAGTATCCGACCGAGCCTTGTTTATCAGGTATCGAAGGCAGGCTGGAATGGGAGAGTGGACTTACTTCCGTCAGTCCATAACCATATCGGATCGGACAGCCCAGACGCGCTGAACATGCGGCGGCGACCTCGCTCGCGAGCGGAGCCGCGCCACAATGAATGAGTCGCAGCTTCGAGAGGTCATAATTGCCCACCTCGGGCGCACGGGACAGTTCCAACACGAGGGGTGGAACCAGCGGCGCTACCGTGACTCCGTAGCGCTCGAGTGTTCGCAGGAATTGCCCCAGGTCGTAGCGCGGGAGGATCACTATGGTAGCTCCCTGGTTGAGTCCCAGATTTACAACCACGTGCAAACCGTAAAGGTGGTACATCGGCACCACGCAGACCATCGTGTCGTTTTCCGTCAGCGCCTCGCTGGTGTGAAGCTGGCACAGCATGGAAACCAGGTTGTAATGCGTCAGCATCACTCCCTTGGGGAAGCCGGTAGTGCCGCTGGAGTAGGGTAAAGCTACAAGATCGCTGCGGGCGTTGATTGTGATTTCCGGGAGTGGGCCATCATGTTCCAACAGCGAGGTAAACGGAACCGCGCCTTCAGCTTCGCCAATGACAAAGATCTGCCGGATCTTGCTGCCTTGCACCGCCTGATTCGCTTTATCGAGCAACTGCGGAATCGTCAGCAGATAGTTAGCGCCTGAGTCTCTTAGTTGGGTTTTTACTTCCGTATCGGTAAACAACGGTGGAACCATGGTAGTGGCGCCACCCAGCATTGCGATGGCGAGAAAAGCCAACGCATATTCTGGAATGTTGGGACTGTAGATGGCTAGAACATCGTCTCTGCCAAAGCCGTGGCTCGAGAAACCGACAGCCAGCTTACCTATGGTCGGGCCCAATTCCTGGTAAGTGATCGTACGTCCGCTTGGCCCATCGATGAGTGCAGGTTTGTCACCAAACTCATGAGCGCGCTGGAGAACGTATGCTGCAAGTGAGGTCTCCGGAATCGTTACAGTTTCGTGAGGACTGCTGAAAATCATATCGTTTCATCTCCGCAGAGTGACGGGGCAACGCTTCGTCAGTCTAATGGACCGTATCGTTGAAATTAACTAGCGTCAACTCCCGTTGCCGCGCTCGCTTCTTATTCACACCTATCTTCAGATAGGTGATCACGGTGGACGCAAATTCCCGGAACCGTTTCAACGGTTTGCAGGCGGCGCCGGAAAAACTGTTCAAACGGTTTCAGAAGGTTACCGAACGTTTCTGACACCCTGCTTTAGAAGCAGGGTGTGAATGAGAAGTCGCTAGCGAAGCGCTTGTTACAGACAACTAGTTCTCACCGGCCTCCGCGCCGCCATCGGCAAATGGTTCATCTCGTTCTTTAACGGCTTGCTTGAAACCAACCTCAGCCGCTTGTTTCTGAAATGCGTAACCTTCTTCAGTGTGGCGAGCGATGCCGTCGAACATCGTGGCCAGGACCTGCGCCGTGTTCAGGCCCTGGGCCAGCATAGTCTGATTGATCAAGAGCTTCATCATTACCAATTGATTGATGGGAAGACGCGCTACGCGCTCGAGTAAGCGTTCAAATCGTTCGTCAAGGTTCTCGGCCGTCGGTGCTTCAGTTGCCAGTCCCCATTCGAGCGCCTGTTTTCCGGAGAGGCAATCTCCGGTAAAGAGAAGCCGTTTCGCTTTCTCTACCCCAACGCGGTAGGCCCAGAGCGCGGTTGCAGGCACGCCCCACACGCGCGCAGGTGGATACCCAATCGAGGCTCGGTCCTCAATAATCAGGAGATCGGAGCAGAGCGCCATGTCAGTGCCGCCGGCTACGCAAAACCCATGGACTTTACAGATGACTGGTTTGTCGCTGTGGAAGAGACTCATGAATCCACGGACATTGCGACTCATCATGGCGTAATCAAGCATGGGATCCCAGGTGGCGTCAGGATTGTGGTTGGCGAGTTGGACCCTCGGATCCATCGGCGAACCTGTTGGCCAACTGGCTAATCCCTGCTCTAGATCGAGCCTTTGCTCGGCTGTAACCACCAGATCATACCCGCCGCAGAAGCCTTTGCCGTTTCCCGCCAGCGCGATCACATGGACGATTGGATCCAGGTTGGCGCGCTCCACACACGCCGCCAGTTCGGCCGGCATCTCCAACGTGATGCCATTGCCGCGCTCAGGACGGTTGAGCGTAATGCGAGCGATGACGCCAGTGACTTGGTAAGTAAGTGTTTTGAGTGTGTCAATCAGTTGCCGGCCACGTTCGCTACCGAGTATTTCGCCTAGCCGGCGACGCGTAGCTGCCGCGTAGAGATCGATATCCGCTAGATCAAAATTCTCTACTGCCTCCGAAAGGAGTCCGACTGCTTGGGACGCTTCGCCGCGCTGGTGCGCTACTCCGGCCCGCACGAGACCAGCGAAAGGAACTGCCCAGGCGACCTGCTCCTTCGCGATGCGCTGCGCCATCTTTTCAGCCAGCTTCAGACGACGCTCTTTGTGATTGCTGGTTCCCGCGGTTGCGAGAGCGGCGCGTGCTTGCAGGTGCATGGCCTCGATTCTCAAAACCTGATTCCGAAGCAGCATAGACTTTTCCAGGGCATTCCACTGTCCCTGAATGTGCCTCCACGCAACTTCGACGTCCCCAGTGTAAAGTTCTATCTGCGCTAAGGCGTGCATAGATGTGTAATGTTGCAGGTGGAAACCTTCGTGCGCCCAGGCTTTCAGGCCTTCGATGACTTCGGCGCGGGCCCGGGTGGGATCATCGGCGGCGAGCCAGATGAGGTTCAAGCGCGTGCGCATGTCCATGGCCGCGAAGAGATTTCCCTGCTCCAAAGCGGCCGCTAACATGATGGGGACGCGCCGCGAAACTTCCGCGATATTACCGAGGTAGAGCAACGCGCTAAGCGTGAAGCGATGCGCAATTGTTAATTCCCAAGTCACGCCCGTGCACTGATCCCGCAGGACTTCCGCCGCCTGGTCGCAGAGTTCGGCAGCCTTCTTCCAGTGGCCAACAAGATAAGCGCTAACGCCGCTGGCCCAGATTGAGAGTCCAATGGCATGCGGATGCCCCACTCTCTGGGCTAGCTCCTCGGCACGCTGCGCAATTTGCAAGGCGCGCTTTCTGGTGCGTCCTCCGCGCGACGCGGTGTGGGCCGCTTCAAACGCCATCGCCCGTGTCACTCTGAAAGGTTCTCCGGCGCGCAGAGCAAGCAGCAGGTGACGGCAATGAAATTCCGCGCCCCGGATGAGATCGACTGCTCCCAGCCCCGCCGCAACCGACCAGCAGATATCGATCCGAAATAGATCAGCCTGGGAAATCTCGCTAGCATCTCGTTCGGTAAAGTTGAGTCCACGCATACGGATCTGAATGCGCCTGAGAATCAATGAAAGCAGGGCTCTCTTTGGCCCCGCGGGTAACTCAAACCCGACAGCCGCCAGCACCGATCGGATGATCTCGAGGCCTTCCTTGATGTGACCTCCCATCAGTAATTGCTCGGCGGCGCGGCGCTTGCAATCCAGACTGTGGGCCGCCGAGGAGTCATGGGCCACGTCGAGGTAAGCCTGCGCGGCTTCCGCTGGCCGTCCGGCATTAACCAGGGCCTCAGCGAGACCGCGTTTGAGATCGATGAGTTC
>JAIVJP010000016.1:12854-21785 GCA_020199975.1 Acidobacteriota bacterium | reverse complement strand
CTTCCTCCGCACTCTGCGAATTCTGACCACTTTGCATCAGCAGCAGTGTGGCGCTGATCGCTCCTACGAGGATCGCCGTCAAAATCGTCAACCCGAAGATCACATGCCGCTTGGAGCGCGTTTCGACCTTTACTCGGTGAAGCGGCACAACGGGCCTAGCTGAAAGCAACGTAGCGTCCTCGTCGAAGTGTGGCATCGAGAGAGCCCGCTGAGAGAGTGCTGAATGATCTGTTAAGGAGTAATTCTTTTCCATAATAACCATGATTCCTAACATTAGAACGTTCGCGGACGCGACGGCCCGGGGGTACAAGGTTGTTTGCAACTCCAAGGCCACACGCAAACCTTTAGAGGTGCAGTATCTACTTTGGCGTGACTTTCAGTATACCCGGTTCCCTTGTTGCAGTTACGTTGCGGCGATCAATCAACCATTTCGTGCAGAAAAGAAACGCGCCCGTCTATCAAGTAGAACGGGCGCAGTTTTTGCCAATTCCTGGAGTGATCTTTGAAAGTCTGAGTCAGGAACGAACCTTCTGCGGTTTCGTTCGCCGGTCGTCCAAAACTTCTATACTTTCCTTCACGCGAGTGTAGATTCCATCAGTATCGAGCCCGTACTTGGCCAGGAGCAATTTCGGATCGCCATGTGTCACTAGGCGGTCGGGAATTCCCATGCGCACAACGCGAACCTTGTCCTGCAACCCGTTCTCCTCGAGCAGCTCCAGTACTGCGGAGCCAAAACCACCGGCCAAATAGGCTTCTTCAACTGTGACAAGCAAACGCTTCGTGCGTGCTAAGGCCAATAGGAGTGGCGCATCCAGGGGTTTCACAAAGCGCGCGTTGACTACAGTCGTTTCGATTCCTTCTCGGGAGAGATTCTCGGCGGCGTGGAGTGAAGGGTGCACCATCGAACCATAGGCCACGATCGCGATCTCGCCTCCGTCGCGTAATATTTCACCCTTGCCTATCTCCAGTAGCTGAGGCTCGCGATCCATTGATACGCCGACTCCGTTGCCTCGCGGATAGCGCATAGCCGCAGGGCCGTCATGCTCAACTAGCGTTAGCATCATGTCGCGCATCTCGCCCTCGTCTTTCGGGGCCATCAAAACGATGTTCGGCACCCCCCTTAGATAGGCGATGTCGAGTAGTCCGTGATGAGTTGGACCGTCTCCTCCGGCAATACCCCCGCGATCGAGACAGAACTTCACGTTTAGATTCTGAATGCAGACATCGTGGACCAACTGATCAAACCCGCGCTGCAGGAAAGTGGAATAAATAGCACAGACAGGCTTTAACCCTTCACAGGACATTCCGGCCGCAAACGTCACGCAATGCTGTTCGGCGATACCCACATCGAACGACCGATCTGGAAACTTCTCCAAAGCGTCGCAGACGCCAGTGCCATCGGGCATAGCGGCGGTTAAGGCGACGATCTTTGAGTCTTTCTCCATCAACTCGCAGAGAGTCTTTCCAAAAACCGAAGTGTATGTTGGAGCTTTCGCCGCGGCCTTTACTGCCTTTCCCGTTTTTAGATCGAAAGGCCCGGTGGCGTGCCAGCGGTAATAGTCTTTTTCAGCCTGCGGGTGACCTTTGCCCTTTGTCGTCAACGCGTGAACTATTACCGGACCATCTTTAACTAGCTTCGCTTCCCTCAGGGCGGCCACCAGTGCGCGCGGGTTGTGGCCATCAACGTAGCCGATATACTTAAATCCCAACTCGCTTACCAGCGCACCAGGAAGAACCGCGGCGGCAATCGCGTCCTTCATCGTTTTCGCGGCATGGTGCAGACGCTCGCCCAGCGATGGGATCGCCAGCAGGGTCTCTTCCACTTCGTCCTTAAAGCGATGATATCCCTGGGCTCCACGAATACGATTCAAATAACCCGTTAGTGCGCCGACAGCCGGAGCTATCGACATCTCGTTGTCGTTCAGCACAACTATTAAGCGCGTCTTCAAATGACCAGCCTGGTTGATCGCCTCCATCGCCATGCCACCAGCTAGCGAGCCGCCGATAAAGAGGTTGACGCATGCCCCGCCCCGAAGGTGTCGTATTCCGACTCGTCGCGACGCAAGAAACCACTGATGCCTCCGTATTGCTTGATCGTCGGCAGGAGGTCCCGTCGCCCAGTCAGGATCTTGTGCGCATATGCCTGATGGCCCACATCCCACACGAGACGATCTCGGGGTGTATCAAACGCATAGTGCAGGGCAACTGCCAGCTCGATCGCGCCCAGCGAAGCGCCGGTGTGGCCGCCGATACGGGACATTGTTTCCAGTATGTATTGGCGAATTTCATCTGCGACCGTTTCCAATTGCTCGAGGGGTAAGCGCCGCAGGTCAGCGGTTGAATTAATATTTTCCAGGAGACTCATTTGGCCGGTATTGTAGCTTGGTAGTTGTCCTTTGACTACTTCACAAAAATCCATCACAGCACTGTTAGGGTCGAGGTGCGCCCATGTTACCCGCATGCTTTGCCGGGCAAAGTTCTCTATAACATTTGAGACAGCTAATCGTCAACCTTTTCCGACCGATCTTCCCACTCCGACGTCTAAAGAGACGAACAAGAGGAATAGCAATCCTCAACACCGTTCATGCGGTAATCAAGAATTACAAAGGAGTACCAGAAAAAATGTTCCTAAGGAGATTTTTACCAGTCCTGATGAGCCTGACTCTGGCTTTCGGCGCCATCGCCTACGGCCAGCAGCCGCAAACCCCGGCCCAGGATGGCGGCATACGCGGGGAAGGTATGCGACATAGAGAAGGTCGGAGTCACGAGAGGATGGGCAGGCGTGGCCGTCACGGGTTCGGAAAGTTTCGTGGTATGCGCGAGCTGAATCTGACAGACGAGCAACGGCAACAACAGCAGGCCATCGTTCAACGCCATCTCGAGAGCGTTAAAGCTCAGCGTGAAGAACTATTCAAGCTGCGCGAGAAGAGAGCGCAAGGCAATTTTACCGCTGAAGATGAGGCACGGGCCAAAGCGCTTCGGCAGGAGATTCACAACTCGACGCAGAGTGTCCACACCGAAATCGAGAGCATCCTGACGCCCGAGCAGCGCACGAAACTTGAGCAGTTTAAAACTGAACGCAAAGCGCGTCACGATGAAGTGCTAAAGCGACGCCAGGAACGCCGGGAGAACACTCCTCAATAAGGCGTTCGAAGAATCGCCCTTTCAAAAGCTGAAAGGTCCGGCCTCTCTCGAGGGACCGGGCCTTTTTTTGATGAGACAGCCCGTCGTGAGAGAGGCTATGTGAAAATGCAGAAATTGGAGATGCGCGTCAGACTCCCGTAACGCAGCTACTGACTACAGAACCGAGTAGCGGTAGCGACCGGGTCGCGCACGCAACTGTCAACTTGCGATTAAGCTTAGCTAGCCGGCAGCTTAGCGCTTGTTCGGTTCCTGGTTGAATCTGCCGGAAAGGGCCCGATCGCTACTCAATTCTGTAGTGCACCGGTCTCGTCAGATGCATGATTTCACGGACACTCTGTTCTGATTTTTCACACAGCCTAGGAAAGGTCGCGGTTCACCGTGCAAGGCTGACGGGCTCGGGCGCGCAGCAGGACGCGATTGCTTGGACGTTTGCATTTGTCACTGTATCGCGAACCACAGTTTCGGGTTGCGTCTCCGCGAGCCTGCTCCCGCATTCGCAAGCTGCGGTCTCCGGCAGGTTGTCTCGCAAAACCACGAATGCTTCCCACTCGTTGCCATCTGGATCACGCACCCACGTTTTATCCTGAGTCGCGTAGCAGCAGTTGGTCTGCATCTCGTCGCGCGTGACAAGGCCGGCTGCTTCCCATTTTTGTCGCATCGCTAAAACGTCATCCGTTGAACCTACCTGAATACCCAGATGCGACAGCGCCCCGCGTTCTTTAAACGCGACAGCGTTGAGGGTTAGATTCAACGGCGGGTTTTGCACATCGAACTTCGCGTATCCCGGCCGCACCTTACTAGGTTCGATACCCAGCATTTTCTGGTAAAAGCTGACGCTCTGCTCCACGCTGCGGACGTTTAGAGCAAGATGTGCCTTTAGAGCTCTTACCTGGTCATCTTTCTTGCTTTCCATATCATTCTCCTTTATATTTCATATTCGCTAATGCGAATGTGAATCGAAGTCTACACCCGAGAAACACATCTGTCAAGGCGTATGCGAGGGTTCTTGTGGAAAGGGAGATCTTAATGAGGCAGATGATTCCAGAGGACTGGGAGTGCGTACGCTCAATCTATTTGGAAGGCCTCGCCACGGGCGACGCGAGCTTCGAAACCGAGGCGCCTTCCTGGGAAAAATGGGACGAAAGTCATCTCAGCGTTTCCCGGCTGGTCGCAGTCTCCCCAAGCGAGGACGGTGTTGTAGGCTGGGCCGCCCTGGCGCGGGTTTCCTCGCGAGCAGTTTACGGTGGGGTTGCCGAGGTTAGTGTCTATGTGGCAGACAACTTCAGAGGTCAGGGGATTGGAAAGGCTCTCCTGAAACAACTCATCGCTGCCTCAGAACAGAAAGGTATTTGGACCCTCCAAGCCAGCGTGTTCCCTGAGAATATTGCGAGCCTGGCGCTGCTTAAGATCTGCGGGTTCCGTGAAGTCGGTACTCGACGGCGGATCGGGATTGTCAATGGAGTCTGGCGAGACACAGTGCTCCTGGAACGGCGAAGCGAGATAGTCGGAAACTGATCCGAAGGAACGCTACCCGGGGGTTTTGGCGCCAAGAATTGGATATAATTTTAAGGCGGCTAGAGCTTAAATGACCGACGGAAAGGAACTCTGGGACTGCGGAAATCGTAATCACATAACCACAGTCTAACTAAACGATCAAACCAATGTCAGACAAGGAGTACAGCATTGAAGAACTGTTCAAAGCACTCGCAGATCGCACGCGTTTACGCCTAATCAACTTGATGGGCGACGACGAGGTCTGCGTCTGTTTCTTTGTGGAAGTCTTGAAGCTGAACCAGCCCAAGATCTCGCGTCATCTCGCGTATCTTCGCAGAGCTGGTGTGGTGGCTGCCAGACGAGAAGGAAAGTGGATGCACTACCGAATAGTGGAACCGCCTGATTCACGGGCGGCTAACATCTTTCGCGAAGTCCGCGCGTCGCTGGCAAATGATGCCGGCATGAAGCGCGACCGTGCGAGACTGGCTCAAGTCTGTTGTGCTCCACAGCTTCCCGTGCAACTGCAGAAAGCCCCGCGCCCAGCGAGCCTGGTGGCATAAACTGAAAGGAACAAGGAATGGTTACCGCAATTGAGCCCCTCCTTCGTGAACAATTGATTGACCGGCGCCAGAAGCTGGAAATCGCGGCCCGTAGTTTCATTGAAGCCACAGAAATCTCGCACCTCCTGGCCGAAGTCGATGAGGCCTTGCGTCGCATGGAATTAGGCACTTATGGCCTGTGCGACTTTTGTAACGATCCCGTCGAAACCGAGAGACTCATAGCAAATCCACTTACTCGGCTTTGCATCGATCACTTGAGCCCTAGGGAACAACGGGCGCTCGAGGACGATCTGGAGTTGGCCGCGCGAATTCAAACCGGGCTGCTGCCACTGCCAAGTCAAAAGATTGATGGCTGGGAGATCGCCTACCACTATCAGCCGGCCGGTATTGTTAGTGGTGACTATTGTGATCTTATCAGCAGCGACGATCAGAGTTTGCTGTTTGTGCTGGGAGACGTTTCGGGCAAAGGTGTGGCCGCGTCGATGCTGATGGCACACCTTCAGGCTATGTTTCGAACGCTTATTTCCATCAACCTTCCGCTCGAAGAAATTGTTGAGCGTGCCAGCCGCGTCTTTTGCGAAAGCACCTTGCCTACCCACTACGCGACACTTGTGTGTGGTAAAGCCAATACTTCGGGTGGCATTGAGATTTGTAACGCGGGCCATCTGCCGCCGCTGCTGCTTCGCCAGGGTGCAGTGCAGAGTATCGAGGCCACCGGCTTACCAGTGGGCATCTTCTGCAACGAGCATTTTTCGGTAATCAGATTTCAGATGGAGAAAGGCGATACTCTCTTTCTTTACACTGACGGGCTCTCTGAAACCCGGGACGGCGCAGGAAGTGAGTATGGCGTGGAGAGATTGTCATCACTTCTCCGCGAGAACGGAGGTCTCGCGCCGAAGACCTTGCTTACCACTTGCGTAAACGAAGTAGATGCTTTTCGGATTGCCAATTCACTCGCCGATGATTTGACACTCATGGCGATTCAAAGGGTTCACTAAATCAAACTGAGGTTCTTTCAGAGGCACGCCTTAAGCGCAGCACGGCAATCTCGGGCCTTACCCCGAGGCGCAGTGGCAAACCAATTACACCGGTCCCACGGGATACGTAGAGTTGCGTGTCTCCGCGGCGGAAGAGGCCTTGGGCATATTTGAGTTCGGCGGTGGCGAATCGAGCTGGTGGGCCAATCAGAGGCAGATCAATTTGCCCGCCGTGAGTATGTCCGCTAATAATCAGTCCTACTTTCTCCGACTCCGCAAGATCAAGAACTCTCGGCTGGTGAGACAGCAGCACTGTCGGGCGTTTCTGATCGAGCCCATACAGCGCGCGAGGCCAATTGGTTCCTGCCCAGGACCAATCATCGATGCCTGAGAGTTGCAGCACATCCGATCCTCGCCGTAGAGTGGTGTTCGCGTTATTGAGCACGGCGATGTGGTTATTTTCGAGAGCCCGCGTAGTCAACTCTCGATCCGTATAGTGGTCGTGATTGCCCAGCACCGCCCAAACACCTTCAGGAGCATTCAAGGCTCCGAGCGCTTCGGCGCAGGGCTCGATATATCGCCGGTAGGAGGTCGTATAATCACCCGTGAGGGCAATCAGATCCGGTTTGGTCAAGTTTGCCAAATCCACAGTCCGTCGCACCTCATCAATACCGACTATCCGGCTGTGATGAACATCGGTGAGCTGGGTAATACGAAAGCCTTCAAAACGCTGGGGCAGGTCGCGCAGGAAAACGTCGGTTTCGGACACTTCGTAACGATACGGTTCAATAAAGCGTGCGTAAGCCGAAGTTGCGGAAACAGCAACTAGCGGAGCAGCAGCAAGCCCGGTAAGGAACTGTCTGCGACTTAACTCCAATTTGGCCATGCCAGGATTCTATCTGGTGATCCCCAGGTAGCGATAGCAGCCAATAATCAGAGGGTCGTTATCTTGACAATCTGATGTTGCAGACTAGAATGAGTTTTCGCTCTGGTTCGGCACGGAGATGTGGCCGAGTGGCTGAAGGCGGCGGTTTGCTAAACCGTTAAGGGTCAAAAGCCCTTCACAGGTTCGAATCCTGTCATCTCCGCCAGAAACAGCAGTGACGAGTGACAAGTGACGACCCGGCAAGTAAAGACCTTGTCTGAATCGTCGTTTGTCACTCGTTACTCTTTTGGGTGCCGGGCGAGTCGGTGTCGCATAACGGGTGATCGTTCTTTTTCTTACTTATCACCCATCACTGCTCTTATGATACGCGTTCGCTTTGCACCATCTCCTACGGGCTACCTGCACATTGGCGCAGCCCGGTCTGCTCTCTTCAACTGGCTTTTCGCGCGCAAAGTGGGGGGGAAATTTCTGCTGCGGATTGAAGATACTGATCTGCAACGCTCCACCGACGAGTCAACGCGTTCGATCATCGAAGGTCTCGAATGGTTAGGTTTGGATTACGACGAAGATATCGTATTCCAGTCGGTTAACGCTCCTCAGCACCGGGCGGCTGCCAACAGACTCGTGGCCGAGGGCAAGGCTTACCGCGACTTCACTCCAAAGGAAAAGCGCGACGACGCCAGCATAAAACAAGGCATTGCCGATCGGGCACGGGCGCAGTCCACCGAAGGTTCGGATCATCGCAGCAACCCTTACCGTGATCTTCCCAGGGAAGAATCGGACCGACGCGCTGCGGCCGGTGAGCCATTCGCCGTGCGTCTGAAGGTTGCACACGAAGGCAAGACAAGTTTTGAAGATATCGTTTACGGGCCGCAGGAACGCAACTACTCGGAGATCGAGGATCTGGTGCTGCTGCGTTCGGACGGCCACCCGCTCTACAATCTCTCAGTGGTTATCGACGATATCGAGATGGGAATCACGCACGTGATTCGCGGGCAGGACCACATTACCAACACTCATAAGCAGATTCTGCTCTACGACGCGCTCGGCACACCCGTACCGAAGTTTGCCCACCTGCCACTGATACTGGCTCCGAACAAAGGCAAGTTATCTAAACGTAAGCATGGCGAGGTGGTGTCGCTAACTACCTATCGCGAACGTGGATTCGTGCCAGCTGCTTTTCGCAACTTTCTGGCGCTGCTGGGCTGGTCGCCACCCGACACCAAAGAGATCATGAAGCTTGAAGAACTCACCCAGGAGTTTTCACTGGAAGGTATCGGCCGCGCGAATGCGATTTTCAATTTCCAGGAGAACGATCCGCGCCATTGGACTGACGACAAAGCACTCTGGATGAATGCGGAATACATTCGCACAATGTCGCGTGAACAATTGCTGCCCATGGTGAAAGCTGAACTCCGCGCAAATAAACTCTGGCGCGAGGAATACGAAGACGACGATCGCGAGTGGTTTGCAAAAACGGTGGACTTGATACGTCAGCGCTTTCACACGCTCAAGGACTTTTCGTCTCAGGGCCGTGCTTATTTTTCGGACGACTTTGATTTTGAAGATGCGGCCGTAAACAGAAACTTGAAGAAGGAGCCGCGTCTCAAAGAACTCTTGCCGGCCTTAGCTGATCGACTGGAGGAGATTGACCTTTTCACTCACGATACCTCGGAGGCGGCACTGCGACAGTTTGCTAAAGAGCAAGGCGTCAAGGCGGGCCTGCTGATCAATGGCTCGCGGACAATGTTAACCGGCCAGGCAGTCGGCCCTTCGATGTTTGAGGTCTTCGCCATTCTTGGAAAAGAACGCTCCGTGACGAGACTACGCAGCGGAGTACCATGGTTTGACGTGATGAATGCGTTGGGAG
>JAIVJP010000016.1:11060-12803 GCA_020199975.1 Acidobacteriota bacterium | reverse complement strand
GTACCTTCAAAGCTCCAGAGGAGCGTAGTGTATCGCTTGCGTCACTCATCGGTAAGAACTTTTCGCTCTCTGGAGCTGGCGCTATATCTTCGGGCCAGAGGTCTATAAATATTCCATCCCTACGGACCGGGTTGTGTCTTAACAATCATACTCGCAAGGAAATGAAACTACCCTCGTTAGCTACCAGGAGGAAATACCATGCCTAGACAACTCGTCCTAATTAGTTTGTTTGCTTTCATGACTGCTACTGCCGTAGCCCAGAATACAAACTCGTCATCTACTGGGCGGCCGCGCTCGACCGGGACAAACACAAACAAATCGGCCGTTCCCCCAAAGCCAACTGATACTCAGCTGCCCGCAACAACTCCGCCGGCGGCGCGGACCTCTCCAGCCAAGCCAAGAGTAGTTACTGCTCAGGCTGCCGGGGCTGACACTGTGCTGGCCGCCTTTGAACGGCTACTCAATGGAATCCGCAAAGCAGACGTCAAGGTGGTGAGCGGCGTCTATTGGAATTCGCCCAGCCTAATCCTCTTCAACAACAATGGAACGGTAACCAAAGGCTGGGAACAGATGCGCAAGAATCGCGAGAGCTCCTATCCAGACATCAAGGATGTGAAAGTGGAAGTTCGTGATCTCGCAGTCACGATGCTTGGCCGCGACGGCGCCCTCATAAACTGCCTCTGGACCCAATCACAAACCTACAAAGACGTCCCGGAAACTGCGACGGGAAGAATGACTCTGATATTCAAGCGCGTGGGCAGAGACTGGAAGGCCGTTCACCTGCACACATCGCCCGATAAGCAGGATCCTTCACGAGTGCTGCCATCCGAGGAAAGTCCCGCGACGGCGACCCCTTCGCCAACACCTACACAATAGTTTCGCTTCCGCGCCCGAGCGTGATAACGGAAGAAGCCGCCCACGAACTAGATCTTGGACGGCTTCCGGTGAACTGTTCGGATTGGCCTGTGGACTAACTGTGTGCTGCTTCCAGAAAAGAGGAGCACCAAGCAGTGAGACGACTGAACCGTAATCCTAACAATCTATGATTAAAGTTCAGAGGTCAGGCCGCAGCCACCTCACTGTGATAAGAACTCATATATTTTTGATCACCTCCTTTCCAGTGTTGAGAGGATAATAAGATAGGTGGGAGCAGGCGTCAATTACTTTTTAAGAGTCGTTTAGAGAAGTGCTAAGACCGGTTAAATGCCAGGCGGCCCCTGGTGTATACCTTCCAAGCATGCTCAATCCCGAAGAAGTAAGCGAGTTCGCGATAGTCGTCGCAATCATGAATCACGAAATCCGCCACCTTTTTGGGTTCCAGCGATCCTAGTTCCTCTACACGGGCCAGACTGCACGCCGCGTTAATTGTCGTCGCCGTGAGTGATTCCGCAGGCGTCATCTTCATATGAGTTGAAGCTAACGAAAGCACCATCGGCATTGATGGTGTGGGGGAAGAGCCCGGATTGAAGTCAGTTGCCAACACAACGGCCAGTCCCGCCTCAATCATTTCACGTGCGGGCGGGTAACGATTCGAACCCAGCGCGTAGACTGAGCCCGGCAAAAGCACTGGCTGAACTCCAGCAGACTTGAGTGCATCAATACCCTCGGCGTCCGCATGCTCGAGATGATCGGCGGTAACCGTATTGAGATCGGCTGCCAGCTTCGCTCCCCCGGAAAGCGATAGTTGATCTGCGTGAATACGAAGTTCCAGGCCGTGGCTGCGAGCTGCGGAGAGTATTGCTC
>JAIVJP010000016.1:0-10924 GCA_020199975.1 Acidobacteriota bacterium | reverse complement strand
ACGTAACGCAGGAGAGTCTCCTGGCCTAACCTCCTGATGGCCCGCAGCAACTTTATCTCATCTTCGACAGTTAGACCGTAACCCGACTTGGCCTCAACCGTGGTGGTTCCCGAGCGCAGGAACCACTCCGCGTATCGCCTTCCCGTTTGTACTAATTCATCCAGTGTGGCCGCCTGGGTGGATCGCACAGTCGACTTGATGCCGCCACCGCGCGCGGCTATCTCTTGATAAGATGCGCCTCCAGCACGTTCTTCAAATTCATTGGCCCGCGTGCCTGCAAAGACCGGATGGGTGTGCGCGTCGACAAAGCCCGGCAAGACAATACGACCCCCCGCATCCACTACCGTGCACTTGGCGCCAATAAAAGGTTCAACCTGCTTTCGCGTTCCGACCTTCTCAATCCGCTCATTGAGCACCAGCATCGCGCCGTCGGAGATGATCGAAAGCTCGCGCATCTCCGCGCCTACGCGCGGACGCGCCGGACCAGCCAGCGTAATGAGTTGTTTGCAATTGATGACGGCGAGCATGTTCTCGGCGTCCAAAGTCCAGGCTGGGTTAGGGAAAACTCAGAGAGCACTCGACGTATGGTCGTGAACTATTCGCCAGCCTTGCCTGGTGTGGCGAAAGATCAACGTAAACCGTCCGTGAGGCTGATCGTTTGCTCGCTGCAAATGCCAGCGCCCAATCGTCACCGCTGCATCATTGCTCAGGACGCTGGTTTCGAGATCTGAAAACGTTAGTGTACCCATCTTCTCGCGCAAGTCGTATTTTTTCTGGTAGCGATCGTGCACGGTCTGCCAGCCGCGTGAGATGGTATCGCCGGAAATAAATGTAATTTCAGCCGAGCGAGCGTAGCCATCCATATAGCCTTCAATGTCGCCTCTATTCCAGGCGTCCCTCTGTGCACCAAGCACGGTGCGCACGGCGGCAATGGTTATTGCGTCACGTTTGGATTTCGCCTGGGCATGGACTGCATCTTGAATTGGTGCTGCAAGAATGGCCAGACTAAACAGTAACAGGCAGACCGGCATTCGCCTCATTTCCCGCTCCTCATTGATCGAACTTTGAGGCTCCGCTCTGGAGCCGTGTGTCCACAAAAGCCTTTCACTTAAAGGCTCTTATTTCAGAGACGCCATGTATAACATGCCGACCATGACGGCGATAGTTGGCGGGCGGAAGGAAAGTGATTGGACTATCCATTAGCCTGGCTCTCCAGCCATTCACGTACATCTTGCCGCATCGCCGGGACAATCTCGTGACCAGCGTCATAACTCTCAGCCACTACCTGGCGTGCACGAAGCCGCAGCCGCTCCGCGTAATCAGCAACGCGTTCGGGCGGATAAAACTCATCGCGTGTACCGGCAAGATGAAATACCGAGGCCTCAGTTGGTTTGTAGACCTCGCTGGCCTCCCAATCCGACGGCATACCGCCACAGATGCCAATAACACCGCGCAGGTGGCCAGGATGTGTGAAAACAAAGCGGTAATTTAGCGCGCACGATTGCGAGAACCCCAACAGAAAGACCCGCTGCGGATCCACAACACCCTCGTTGACCAGCATGTCAGTCAAGTCAACTAACGCTTTGTGATGTAAGGCGACCGATTCTTCCGGACGGAAGTTTGTAAGCCAGCCGAAGCCAAACCGCAGAGGTCCGCCTGGCTCTTTTGGTTCCTTCAAGTGCTGATGAAATCCTTGCAGCGCCGCGATCGCAAATTTTGCGGGAGCCATTAGTCGCACCTCCCGCATCATCTGACGTTTGCTGGCTCCGTAGCCATGCAAAGCAATCAGCAAAGGAGCAGCCTGGATTTCCGGAAGATGAAGATCGTAGTAGATCTTGATCTCAGTTGTAAGACTGCCTTCAATTTCTCTGCCTTCGTTGGGGGGACTCATCTTCGTTAGTGTCGCTGGTTCGGTTTAGCCGCGAATTCACGCGGATGAACGCGGATATGAACAGCAACAAGCAAGCAATTGGAGTAAGGCTTTTTTCAGATCCGCGTTTATCCGCGCAGATTCGCGGCCAAATCAGTCGCTTTACTCTTTGCCGGTGCTGCGCCGGCGTTACTGCGCCACATAACACTAGACAGGATCATCAAGATTCACAAGAAGTATTTCGCGAACCATTCCCTTCCGGAAGCACGTTAACGTCTCGTTGCATTCGCTCGGAAGGGAAGTTACGATGGTTTTTTCAAGCAGCGAATACCGGTAAAGCCCATTCCCATGGAGAGGTGCTATCAATGAAATTTCCTGGTGGATTCAATATTCAACAGATGATGAAGCAGGCGCAGGCAATGCAGGAGAAGATGTCTAAAGAGATGGAAGAAATGCGGGCTGAAGCTTCGGCAGGCGGTGGCGTTGTTAGCGTGCAGATGAAGGGCAACCACGAGATTGTTTCATTGAAAATTGATCCTGAAGCGGTCAAGGAAGATGATGTGGAAATGCTGCAAGACATGATCGTGGCGGCCATCAACGAAGCCAACCGCAAAGTCGATGAAGCGATGAAGGGGAAGCTTGGCGGGATGCTGCCACCAGGGCTGGGAGGCCTGCTGGGATGATTGCCGATTTCCAATTGCCAATTGCCGATTTTACGTGAAGTCAAGCAGCGAATTATTCTCTGCTCTATTTGCAATAACCTTACCGAGATCGATCCCTACCGTTTCTGCGTGGCTACGTCGCGGGATCACTCCGTTATTTGCGTGGTTGAAGAACCTCACAGCCTGGTCGCCGTGGAGAAGACGCGCAGCTTCAAGGGTCTCTACCACGTGCTGCACGGAAGTCTTTCACCAATGCGCCACATTGGTCCAAACGAGCTGCACCTGGCAAATCTGCTGCCACGCTTCAAGCCAGAGAACAACGGTGGGGTGGAGGTGCGCGAAGTAATTCTGGCAACTAATCCCACCACTGAAGGTGAAGCCACCGCAAACTACATCGGCCGGCTACTGAAGCCCCTGGGTCTGCGGGTAACCCGCATTGCGATGGGAATGCCTGTGGGCGGGGATATGGAATATGTGGACGAAGTGACGATGGATAAGGCGCTGGCTAATCGTCACGAAATCTAACTGCTGCAGCTGCAGCAGCTTGCAGTCATAAGGGATAAGTCCGCAGGTTACCTTATCACTCATCACTTATCACCGCTCTTTAGAATCGGACGTGCTCGACCGGGGCGTCCTTCTTGCAATCACCACAAGAGTCGCCATCGTCGTACATATGAGCGTCGAATTCCACCAACGATTTGATTGGGTTACCTTCGAATTCGCCAGGCGCGGAAGTAAAGCGCACGATAGCACCGCAGCCAATCACTTTCGCGCCCAACTCTTTGACGAGCGCGGCGGTCTCTTCAATAGCATGTCCACTGCGAATGATGTCGTCGACTATGATGCAGGGATTAACCTCACCCTGGTTCACATACTGGCGAAACATGCGCTTGCCGTTTGCTTCTCTTTCCGCCCAGTAGATCTGTTCCGCACTCAGCGCGTCACGTACGCCAAAAGCCACCGGGATGCCTCCGGAACTGGGACTGATGACTGCAATCTTTGGTAACTGGCTCGAGATGTCTCGTTCGACCCTAAATTTCCTGCTGAGCGCGACCGCCAGAACGCGCGCCGTGTCGTAGTAACGAAAGGCGAGCGGCATCTGAAAATAATGTGGTGAATGTTTACCGGTGGGATAAACAAAGTGGCCCTCACGAAAAGCACCGGTGCGCTTCAACATCTGCATTACCGTTTCAGGCGAAGGAATCAGTGAAACCATTTCATTCTCCGTGATGAGTGATGAGTGATGAGTGATAGGTGATGAGTAATACGCGATGACGCTTTCAAGAGCTCATCACTTATCACTCATTACTCATCACTGTTTTTGGTTGGCGGACAGCATACATCAATCCGCCTGTTTTACTCCATCATTAAGAGCACCTTTTATCAGTCGCCGTTGGTCTGCAGGCAATCCTTCCGGTAGGGCATCAATCGAGAACCAGGATGCTTTTCGTATTTCAATACTCTGCGGTGAAGCGTTTCCCTTGGGACGGCAACGAAATAAGATCTCGATCTGCCTCGGCTTTTTAAAGGCGCGGGTAGTTACCACTTCAACACTCGCAAGTTCAAGTCCCACTTCTTCGCGCAGCTCTCGTCTGACGCCTTCGTCAGGTTGCTCTCCCGCTTCAATGAAGCCACCGGGGAGGCCCCAACCGGTTCCGGGTCGAAAGCGGTGTTTGAGCATCAACACTCTTCCCTGCTCATCCATCACGATAGCCGCCGCGGTAACGGTGAAACGCGCGTGCGTCGCACGCATGGTCATACGACGGAGCACCCGCGGGACGCGACGCCAGATACCACCGATAAGATCCTTGAACATATTGCGAGCATAGCACGCGGAGATGAAGTAACACGGAGATGGGGACGGGAGACACGGGGAGGCGGAGACATGGAGAAGGGGAGTGTCCGGCCACCCTTTAGTAGCGCCTTATCTTTAACCACTCAAGCTCTTCACTGGGACCGCGGGCGTCTCGCCCGCCACGAGCGCGAAGCGCGAGCTGCGTCGTCAGTTGATCGCATTGCGAGGTCAGCGCGCCTGACGGCGCTGGGTGCGGGCGCCCGCGATCCCAGTGAACAGCTTGAATCATTAGCACAACGTTGAGGTCATAACCCATCTCCGCGTCTCCCAATTGACGTGCCTTCAATGAACTCTGTAAGATTCGACGCAGCAGAACATTCCGGTTAGTTCTGACGAATCGTTACGCCAACCATGTCAGCAAACGTTTCTGAACAAAACGCTGCCGATCAAAACGCCACCGCCGCACCGGTGCCCAAGCGCATAACCAACGCGCAGACCGTGTGCAACGAGAAAAACGCAAGAGGCAAACTTTGTAACGGGCATTTGAAGCAATTGCGCACGGCCGGTGAAGCTGCGGAGGTTCATCTGCGCGGCGACGACGTGCTATCCAAATGTCAGACCTGCAGAACTCTCTACATGGGTCCCCCGCTGGGCCATGTCCGCGATCCGCAAAAACAGAGTCGATTTGTTGAAGCCGAGTTAACTGCGCTGTTGCAGGCGGCAGGCGGCACGATGCCGGTAATCAAGAAAGATGAGCGCGGTGTATTCGTGATGGTCGAATCGGCGAGTGGTCACGCTCCGGCAGCCGCAAAACCAGCCGCTCAGAAAACCGCAACGGCAGGTCCGCCGCCAACAGCGCCGGCATCGGCGGCCCCTCCGAAACCCGCCGCCGCCCCCAAACCAACGGCTCCTAAAGCCGGTGCAGAGCCCGACCGTAAGTTGTTCCGAAGATCAAACTACATGGGCGTCGCGGACACTGGTCCCGTGCCCGGCGAGACTTTCGAACAGAAAGTTGCGCGTCTTAAGGCTGTGTCTGTTGCTGCCAAACGTCGTGCGGAAGAAGGCGGTGGCGAAGTAGCCCCAAGCGCGGAAACAAGCGCTGCCTCCACTGCGCCTGAAGTACCGGCGAGGGCACCCGCACCCGTGGCAACTGCGGAGCCTTCTGAATCCGCACCCTCTGTGGCAACAGCCCCTGCACCCGCTTCGAACATCGCTCCCAAACCTACCGGAAACGCGGATCGAACGTTGATGACGAGATCGACCTACTGTGGCGTTGCGGACACTGGTCCAGTCGCCGGAGAGAGTTTTGAGCAGAAGGTGGAAAGGCTAAGAGCCGTCTCAGCGGCAGCCAAGCAGCGCTCTGAGCAAGGCGAAGGTTAACGACTCCGTTTGAAGAAATGAAAGCGCGGTAGGAATCAATGCCTTCCGCGCTTTGTTTTTGGGCTGTAGCAACGGAACTGACGCGGTGTTACGGATGTAAGTTTGCTGAGGCGAGGGTCGCCTCAACTGTGGTGTCGGTCAGGGAGAGTAGATTCATGTTCGCCGAACCTAGTGGGGCGGCATAGAACCTAATCTCGATTCCATGGCAAATTAGATACTTCCCAGCTTTCGCGTTTCCTTCCACTGGTTCCCAGGCACTTGCTTGCGGCAAATCCAGCAGGTTAAGCAAGTCGGCCCGCTGATCAATAAATTCTTCCACGTCTTTCCATTGAGGCGAGTGAAGCTCGACGGTTAACGAGAATAGACGCTTGTTAAAAAACGCAAACAAGAACCGCTTAACCTCCCTCAGATTCTGATCTCCACTTCTGTTTTCGATCAGCATTCTGATGGAGTCTGTCCTCATAGGGGACTTTGAGGATTCGAGAGCGCGGACAACGTTGGGCTCATTGCTGGCGTCAGGAAAACGACTTACGACGTCCTGCAGACTCATTCCAAGTTGAATGCCATAGAGCGATGGCATCACTTCTCGTTCAACCCAACATTGGAATCTCTTTTCGATCGCATTTGTCGGCCCAAACAGAGCACCCGGGACTGACTGACTTACAAAAGCTCGGGCCTGTGACTCCGCTGGGAAAATGTACAGCCCAAGATCGTCAAACCTGGTAACCGCGCCGTTGTATCCGCTGTCTTCCTTAATAGATTGTCTGAGAAAGAAACTGATTCTGCCGGTACCAGGTTTGACTCTGAAAACTCCCCAAAGCTGCGTCCAGTAGTTCAAAGAATTCGCTGAACCCGTCATCTGTTGTCCGCTTAAGTAAGCATAGATTCGCCCACCTGACGGATCACCGGAGTTCATCATGTAGCCGTACAATGAAGGAAGCACGGTGATTGCACCGTCTGTACTTGTTCTCCCGCTATAAGTCCGGCCGATAAGAAGCGCGTACACCGCGTCCTTCGGTATGGCAACTTCCTGGGTGAAGTAGCCGCCGCCGCGGAGAACAAAGCAGCGTCCTCCAGTGGGACACTGCTCGACCTTCGCATCTTTGAAGGCCCGCCAGTGTTCCGAGCCCTCATCTCCGCTTGGATTCTTCAAGAGGTTGGCATTCTGACCGGAGGCAGGTATCCACACTCCGAACATGACGAGAATCAGAAAAACTTTTCTCAGGTTCATGGCAGCCTCGCGCTTTTTAGGAATTGGTCTCACTGATTATCAACCCTTCGCGCGCAACTTTCCAATCGAGGACTTCCGCTCCCTGCTCCGCAGCCAGGGCACGTTCGACATCAGCCTTCCGGCCTTCGGCACAAAGGAATGCAATGCAACCTCCGCCCCCCGCACCGCAGATTTTCGCTGCTTCCGCGCCATTCGCTAGTGCCTTTTCTACCAGAGTTTCCATCTGGGAAGTCGTTACTCCCGGGGCCAGCCGTTTCCGGTTTGGGTAAGCAGCGCGCATCGTTGAGCGTACACGCTCCCAGTCGTCGGCCAACAGGGCTGAGCGCATCGCCAGAGCGGAATCACGGATCCCTTCGAAGAGTTGGAAGAGCACTGGGTCACCGTCGATATGTCTTTTTACAATCTCCCAGTTGTTCGTCCCCGACAGACGCGGCTCGCCCGTGTAACAAATCACGATCCGACCTTCAAGTTTCGGTTCGTCAACATTGAGCGCCTCACGCTCGATTCCGTCTGCCCGAAAATGGATACAGGAAGTGGAACCATAAAACGCCGGATAGTAGTCCTGGAAACCAGCGGGTACGCGAATCACTGTCGTCTCGATATTAGCGACTAGGGCAATGAATTTCCGCTCGTCGTAGCGATCTCCGGCGAGACGATTGAGGGCTCCGATGCAAGCAATGGCCAGCGCGGAGGATCCGCCAAGACCCGCTCCCGCCGGTGCTTCACTGGTCGCCGTAAGATAGAAACCAGTTTTCGGTTTGAAGAAATAGACCAACTTTGAAATCAGTTCGAGACGTTCTTCCCCCGCCAGGTCCTCGAGGGCCGAGAGCCGGGTCTCAAACGCCACTTTCCGATCACGAGATTCAAGAATGATGCGATCGTCGTCGCGGGTTTCAATGCGACAGTGAGCGCGCAGAGAGATCGCGAAATTAACCGTGGCAGCTCCGGGATGAAAAAGATAGAGTGGCCAGATGTCGATTGTGCCGCCAGCGAGATCTACGCGGGTGGGGGCAGAAGATTCAATGATCAAATTAGTAGGGAACGCATCCTTTCAAGGTTAGGTCTTTGAGCTTTGTGCTTTGTACTTTGTACTGCTTGGTGCTTGGTACTTTGTAGTGCCCTTAGAAAGTTCAAAGTACAAAGCTCAAAGTACAAAGCTCAGGATTCGAAAATCTCCTAGTCGCCGTCCGCCTCGCCCGGCTTGTTGGCGACCCGTTTTTTCTGTTCCTCACGACGGGTATGCGTGAAGGGAATGTGTTCCTGAAATTCCTGCTTCAAGTCATGCAGTTTCTCCTGAGCCACGTGTTCAAGCACTTGCAACCGCTCCGGATTAACGTCTTCGACCTTCTTGGATAACCAAAAACGCTCGGCAAGATAAAAACCGATAATCCCCAGAACAACTATCACCAGCAGTGCTTTGCCCAGCCTTTGAAAATCGCCGATTAGCCCGATGACGGCGCCGCTAAAGAAATAACCCGCGCCACTGAGCAGGAAAACCCACAGAAAACAGCTCGCCAGCGAGAGTACCAGGAAGCGAAGATACGGCATGCGCCCCACGCCGTAGAAAATGCAGGTGGCCCAGCGGAGGCCGTAAATGTACTTTGAAAGGAAGATCGACAGCGGGCCAAACTTGGTCGTCAGTCGCTCCATGCGAGGACTGGCGCTGCGGTAGAAACGCAGATCGCTAACGCCTTTGCGGAAGCCGCGACCAGTAGCATAGGCGATGTTATCGCTCGCAAAGCCACCCAAAGTCCCCCAAAAAAGAACCCGGGCGAAACTGTATTCTCCGAAGAAATAACTATGCGCGAGGACACCAGCCAGCAAAAGAGTAATGTCGCCCTCAATCATGACTAGGATAAGGACTGCGTAGAGACCGTATTGTCCGATGAGCTGGTAAAAAAGATCGGGATGCATATTGAAAAAGTGGGCCGTAGGCAGGGAGCGCTGACGACTGCCGGTACTGCAGACTGTTAACTGTTCCCAGCTTACTAAGTTGCTTCTTCCTCTTGCGGGGGCTTTACGACCAGGACCGGGCACGAAGCGTGGCGCACAACAGCTTCGGCGGTGGAGCCAAAAAGTATTCGTCCCAGTCCGGTTCGTCCATGCGACGAGATAACCACCAGATCGACTTCGCGTTCTTTTGCCACCCGCACGATCTCCGACGCCGCTTCTCCGTGCACAATCAATTCCTCTACCTCGAGGCCGGCACATTCGTCACACTCAACCAGTTTAGGGAGCTCGCGCTCGGCCGAATCCTCGAGCTGCTCCGTAATATCGGCAATGGGAAGAGGCTCAGTCATTCCGGAGTAGCCTACAGTCGGCACCATCGTCTCTATGACATGCACGCAGATAATCGACGAGCCAAATGTTCGCGCCAGGGACGTGGCATATGAAAGCGCATAATTTGCGATTTTTGATTTTTTGGTTGCCGATCCGGCAAACCTTTAACTTAACCTGGGCCTTAAAAAGGTCACGGATGCCCCATGAACAAACTAATCGAAATCGCAAATCAAAAATCCCGTGGGGCGACGTTTATTCTACACGCACAGTCACTCGTTTGACAGCCCCAGAACCCTCGACTATGCTTGGTTTAGTTCTACCGCTAACCAATCGCGCGAAAGATTTTCATAGATGACTAGTCCCTCCGGATCAGAACCACGCTTCATAGGCATCGACCTCTCGGGCCCTGTACTACGAGCCGCGATAGTGAACAACAATGGTCAAATCGAGGAACGTCGGAAAGTAAAAACCGAAGCCGATCAGCTCCTCAATCAGGTGGCCCAGGTGGTCAGCGAACTGCGCGGCGTCAATGCCAATGTCGAGGCCGTTGGCATAGCCGTCCCCGGGTTGGTGAACCGGACAACTGATCGGGTGATCGCTTCACGGGATCTTCCCTCGACCGTGCGTGAGGACCTGCATTCCGAATTCACGAACGCTATGGGCGTAAGAGTGGAGATTGAGAATGACGCCAATGCTGCCGCCTATGGTGAATACAAGGTGGGCGCCGGCCGCGGTAGCCGCGATATGTTCTACGTAACTATTGGCGAAGGAATTGGCGGCGCGATCATCCTGGACGGAAAACTCTGGACTGGCGCCTCAGGCTTCGCCGGTGAATTTGGCCACATCACGATCGACACGAAAGGCTTGGAATGTGATTGTGGCAACACGGGATGTCTCGAGACTGTTGCCTCCGGACCCAACATTGTGCGGCGCGCGAATGAACGACTCTACCGCGACGGCACGTCATCGCTCTCGAAGCTGGCCATCAACAAAAACTTCACTGCCGATGATGTTGCGCATGAAGCCAAAAACGGCGACGACTTTTCCATGATGATGATTGAGCGAACAGGTAAATATATTGGAACGGGGGTCGCCAGCGTGCTAAATCTGCTGAATATCGAACGCGTCGTACTCGGCGGGGGCGTTATGGACGCGGGTGAGCTGATTCTGAACCCCATCATTCATGAAGCCAGGCTCCGTGCATTTCAGCCATGCTTTGAGGCCACTCAGATCCTTGCCGCAATGCTGCATGCCGACGCGGCCTCAATCGGGGTAGCAATGCTTGCTCGTGACGCCGCCGCTTAGTTAACCGCGCGGTGCCGGTTGAGGCGCTTTCTCTGATCTTCCGGGCGAAGTTCTGTGCCGCGTCGAACAAGGCCAGCTTGCGTCATCTATGGCGGCTTCTCATTTTACTATTCAAGTCTCATACGTTTCATCAAATCAAGAAAACGCGGTTCGGAGCGCAGACTGTTCCATATCGGCTCGACTTTCAAAAACACCATTCGCACGTCTTTTTGCTCGTAGCCTTTTTCCAAATAATCAAGTGCTTTACCCGACTCGCCTAGAGCGTTATAAACGATTGCAAAATTATAGGGTGGAACATATCGCTCGGCTGATAATTTCAACAATTCGTCAAGCACGGCTCGCGCTTCATCAGTTTTGCCCGCCTTTGCCAAAGCGTAAGCGCGATACGCATTTGACTGCGA
>JAIVJP010000532.1:1882-3561 GCA_020199975.1 Acidobacteriota bacterium | reverse complement strand
CAACTACACAATCTGGAACGCCACTGTGAACTACAAGGTCGAAAAGTTGCACACTACTCTGTTTGTGACAGCCAAGAATCTTTTCGACCGTCTGTATTCCGCAGACCGGGCCCGTGGCCTGCTACCGGGACCGCCGCGAGGAATACAAGCCGGTTTTAAGTTTGAATTCTAGTGAGTGACGCAGAGAATCAGGGTGGAACTAGGCCGGCTGCGAAGTGATCTGCATGAAGTGCCTCAGTAATTCCGACTTTCACAGACGTAGGTTATAATCCCGATGCCCGATCAAAAGCTAAGCTTTTAGAAGAAGCACGTGCGCGGTGGCGTGAATGAAAGTAGATCAATCGATGGACGCAAAGAAACTGGAACATTTTCGTAGCCTGCTAAGAGCACAACTTCCACAACTTAACGAACACATTCGGGACGATCAGGCTGCTGCTCTTGAGTTGTCCGACGACGGAGTGAAAGACAGCAGTGATCTTTCGATGATGGACGTCAATAAAGAACTCGCCCTGCGCCTTGGCGAACGTGAGTCGCAGATGGTTGCTGATATTGATCAAGCGCTCTTACGAATCAAGGAAGGAAGTTACGGCATCTGCGCTCGTTGCGGTAGGCGAATCGATGAACGCCGGCTCGAAGCCTTGCCCACCGCTAGATACTGCGCGGACTGCCAGGCGGCCATCGAAGCCGCTAACGGAGACGACGAAACGTCCTCACTCTAGGAAAATGCTGAATAATCCCTAAGATGATTCTTCCCTGGTTGCCGCTTGCTAGACCGCATTTAACTCTTCGTTGTTGAAATCACGCTTTTGGGTGAGCTTTGTCGTAGACCTTGATCAGTTTCTCCATCGAGACATGCGTGTAGATTTGCGTCGATGAGAGACGCGCGTGGCCTAGCAGCTCTTGAATGTCGCGCAAGTCCGCTCCACTGTCGAGCAGATGAGTCGCAAATGAATGGCGCAGGGCGTGCGGGCTGATGTCGTGCATCCCGGCGCAGATGCGAATGTATTTCTCCACCATTCTGCCAACCGAGCGAGTTGTAATTCTCGTACCCTGGTAGTTCAGAAATACAGCTTCTGGCTCGCGCTGGGAAACCGCCGCGTTGTTGAGAAATCGATCACGTGCGCCCAAATAGATCTTCAAGGCTTCGCTCGCCGGATCGCCGAAAGGTACGATGCGCTCCTTCCGCCGTTTGCCGGTTACGCGAATCAATTTGTTCTTGAAGTCCAGGTCGGCCAGATCCATTTTTGTAAGCTCGGAGACGCGCACGCCAGTCGCGTACATCAATTCCAGCATGGCCCGATCGCGCTTGCCCAGATCGGTTTTCGTGTCAGGCGTCTCGATGAACTTGATGGCTTCCTCAATTGAGAGATGTTGCGGCAGTTTTTTTTCCAGACGCGGCGTCGAGACGAGCTTCGCCGGGTTAAGTTCGATCACGCCCTCCCGCACCAGAAACTGGAAGAAGGTGCGCAGAGCCGCAAGCTTACGAGCCACCGAAGCTTTTTTCTTTTGAGCCGAATGAAGGGTGGAAAGCCATTCACGAATCGTGATGTGATCGATTTCGTGAATGTCAGGTGCGTTCCTCTTCCCCGAGCGTCGATCGGCGGGGGCAAGATAAACGAGAAACTGGCTAAGGTCGCTCCGGTAATTGCGCAGGGTGTGTTCGCTGACGTTGCGCTCGT
>JAIVJP010000532.1:0-1785 GCA_020199975.1 Acidobacteriota bacterium | reverse complement strand
TGAGATTCAGGTACGATCCTCGAACTTACCAGCCGCGGATTTGCGCGGATGAACCAGATCTGAAAAGCCAAAAGACCCCTCCTCAAGGAGGAGGTCCGCGCAATCAGCGCGGCAATTCCGCGAATAATGTATTGACCTGTTCTAATCCGCGCTCATACGCGTAAAATCCGCGGCTAATAATCATCCCACGGCCTACCAGTCGCTCGTGCCGACGCTAGACCCCTTCCGAGAATAGTAAACCTTGCGAGCACGCACGCGAACATCTTTGCGGGACTTTACCTGCAGGTCGATGACGTGATAGCGCCCATCCCGTTGCGCCTCCGATTGGTAGTAACTCAAGACGTATTGTTGTGCCAGATCAGCGGCGATTTGTATGAACGCAGTCTCGAGGTCCGAAGTTGTCTTGGGAATGAACGCAGCTCCACCGGTCTGCACTGCTAACTGCTCCATGCGTCGCTCAGCGGCAAGGGCGCGCAGATTTGCGCCCTCATATAGTCCAGTCTGGACTACGAAAACCTGACAATCGTCTGAGAGGACGCGCTGAAGGGTCGTTTCAAAGTCGGCGCGACTGGTCGTCTCAATACCATCCGAAACTATGAGAATAACTCTGCGTCCTGGATATGGCCTAAGATAAGCAGCAGCATCAATAATTGCGTCGAAGAGTGAGGTCGCACCTTCCGGCTTGCCGAAGCTCGAGATCGTCGCTTCAAGTCTCCGTATATCGCTAGTCATGGGTTGCGCGAGATAGCTGTCCGTCTCAATGGAGTATATGGCCGCCCCATCAGAAGGGCGCATTACTCTGCGAAAGAAGTGCATGGCTGCTTGCTTCTCAAACTCGCGCGCAACATCGATGCTGCCACTGTTATCGAAAAGCATAGCCAGTCGGACGGGTAACTCAGCGCGAGTAATATCACTTATCGACTTAAGCTGGCCATCAACCGATAACTCAAAATCTTCAAGCTTTAAACCGCTGACCGCTTGACCTCTGGTGTCGATTACCGAGGCGGGGATCGGAACCAGGTTCGATGAGACGCGTATGACGTCCGCCGGATCAATGTCGCCACCCGCTTCACTCTGCGGGCTAGGTGGAGGGATTGGAGCTGGAGACTTTTGTGATGTGGCTGGCCGACCAGGCTGGGCGATGGGACCTTGCGCAGGCTTCGTCTTCGGCTTACGGTCTTTCAGCCGACCCGACTGTGCGGCGACGTTCGCTGACAATATGGCTGCGAACGTCAGAGCAAGTGTAATGAATACGATCTTGATGAATGAGTCCGCGTGCCCTCGCCGGAAGGCCGACGTCACGGCGTCGCCTGCAATGCTTTTACCCGATGCCTTGTTTCTTGAAGCCAAGCGTTCCACTCTTTCAGGGCCAAGTCAACCTGGAATTGATGGCGGTCACGCTTTCTACGAAAGCGGCTTCCATCTTGTTCATCGAGCGGCTGCAGCAGGGCGAAAGTAATATTGACGGGCTGGAAATTCTTGGTTTCCGCGTTTGCCACATAGCGCGCCAGAGCTCCGGTGGCACTTCGCGGTGGCGCTTCAACCAGGGTCTGGCCGGTTGCGAGTCTTGCTGCATTCACTCCCGCCAACCATCCCATCGCGACCGATTCAACATACCCCTCAACTCCGGTTATTTGCCCGGCGAAAAAAACGTCCGGTCGTTCGCGCATCTGCATCGTCGGCCACAGCACACGTGGCGTACAGATGTAAGTATTGCGATGGATTTGTCCAAACTGCAAGAACTCTGCATTTTCCATCCCAGGAATCAGCCGCAGAACTCTTGCC
>JAIVJP010000531.1 GCA_020199975.1 Acidobacteriota bacterium | reverse complement strand
CAAAGAGGGCTGCGAGGGTGGCCGAATAGAGAGAACCCGACACGTCTCGGGCCAATATCCAGCAGGCCACCACCGCCAGAGGCACTTGGGCCACCACCGCGTATTTGAAGATCAGGTAAGCATTCTCCGGCGGCACATTAAAAAGCGCATGGACCGCCTGGTAGAGCGTGTGATTGCCGAAGATAAAAAGATTACGGCCCAAGCCCATGGAGGACGGATAGCCAGCAAGCGAGAGGATTGTGTAGTCAATACCATCCCAGTCTCCAATGAAGGGGTCAGTAAAGTAGAGCGTTAGCGCCACAGAAATCAGGGCCGGCGGAAGCCACCAGGACCACGCCGCCCAAAAGGACGGCAGGGGCACAGTATGCCGTGCCCCTGCCACTGATTCGTGGGTGTGATTAAGAACGTCAGCCGTTTCCGGCGCGTTTGTCGTTTGGCGCGCTCGATTCAACGAGTTGAGTCTCAGCCGACGCTTCCGGCCTTTTCACCATCTTCACGCGATTGCCCTGCGCATTGTACTCAACTTCATCCATGATGTTGTAGATAAGCAACACTCCCCGACCAGAGGACTTAAAGAGGTTAGCCGGATCACACGGGTCAGGAATGTCCTGCACGTTGAAACCTTCTCCTTCGTCTTCCACCGTGAAGCTGGCTTCCTTGGGGGTCAACTCTGCAGTGACGCGGATGAGTTTTGTGGGGTCGTTTTTATTACCGTGCTTGACTGCATTTACGAAGGCTTCGTCGAGGGCGATGAAGAGATTAGATCTTTCCGGCTTGATCAAACCGAGTTTAGCCACACGTTCCAGTAGATATTGCAACACACCGTTCATCAGCGCCAGATCGCTGGGTAGTTCGAATTCGATCTTTTCATGAACGTGAGGCAGGACGGTGGGGTCGTCAACATGGCGAAGTTTGTGAGCAAGAGTCTGTTCCACTATTTGGCGGAGCTCGTCTTTGTTGTATGGGAGCCGGAGGTAGTTGGTCGCGCCCATCTTAAAGGCCTTGATCAAGTTCGGTTGTAGTCCGTTTGGTGAGACGGGAACGAGCAGGTGTTTGGGTTGGAGTTGGCCAATTGCCTGGGCATTTGGATCCGCGTCTTCGGTCAGGTCGCTGATAATTAGATCAAACTGGTCCAACTCTTCCCAGGCAAGTGCCTGCTGGCGATCGCCGGTACCAGTCACGGCGTGGCCCAAACTGCCCAGAACCTGCTCGAGTATGGCGCGCAGCTCATCGTTATTATCGACGATGAGAATCCTACGTTTCTGCATCCAGCTCCAATCTGTCTAAATGTCCGAGGGAGAGAACGGGAACGCACGGCGGGCGCTTCCAAAGGTACTGTACGATATTGCGTCGTGCCGCGTTCGGGAAATATATCAGAAAGGGCGTGGTGAGTAACAAGGCGCAGATAGTCGAATTAACGTAGTCGCCCGCCCAAACGGCCATTACCAATTGCTTTTTAGCCGCCAACGATCAGCGGCAACTGGATCGGCCCACCACCAGCCCAGCAGTGCATCAGTAAGAGTCCCCAAGAAGTGTCTTTCCAATTTGTTCAGGCAGACCGTGCCGCCACGTAGCAGCATGTTGATTCGGCTCGCGGAACGATGAACATTAAGTCCACTTTGCCCTTTAGTCTTGTCACAAGGTTGTCTCGAGCGATGCCCGCCAATTAAGTTGCTGGAACGTGGAACGTGGGCTCAAAAGTTCAGGCGATTTGCTGCGTAGAAGGGAGCGATCCATAGCTTCGCTTTCCGAGGCCACCACTTTAGTTTCATCATTCTCAATTGCATCTCTCGTC
>JAIVJP010000253.1 GCA_020199975.1 Acidobacteriota bacterium | reverse complement strand
ATCATGCCCGGACCGCCTCCCGTGATCACCGCGAAGCCTTCGCGCGCCAGCAGGGCCGCGGTTTGCTCCGCGGCTTTGTAGTAGGGATCGTCAGGCTTCGTGCGCGCGGAGCCGAACACGGGGATGCCGCGGGTGAGACTGGCCAGTTCATCAAAACCCTCAACGAACTCACCCATAATACGAAACACCCGCCAGGTGTCGGTGTGCGTGAATTCATCACTGCGCGGACTCTCGAGAAGTTGTTCATCCTGGGTCGAACGTGGATGCCGCTGTTCTGCTTCCGTTGGCTTTTCCATCGCGCCTCCATAAGTCGCCTCGACTTCGGTCTGTGTATCAATCTGCGCAGGATTCAATTGCATTTCTAACAGACTGTTTTGCGAGCACCCACAGACTAAAGGCTATGCCACTCAAATTCCCATGATGTTGTAGCCGCAGTCCACATGAATGACCTCGCCGGTGATTCCGGACGAGAGCGGGCTGCACAAGAAAAGAGCTGTGTCACCAACCTCACGCGCCTTCACATTGCGGCGCAGCGGCGCCCGCTCGGCGTGATGCTTCATCATGGTCGTAAAATCCGAGACGCCGCGAGCAGAAAGAGTCTGAATGGGACCAGCACTGATCGTGTTAATGCGAATGTCACGCGGCCCAAGATCGAGTGCCAAGTACCGAGTGCTCGCTTCCAGCGCTGCCTTCGCAATTCCCATAACGTTGTAACCAGCGACGACTTTTTCTGCGCCGTAATAAGTCATCGAGACGATGCTGCCACCTTCGGTCATCAAAGGAACCGCAGCACGAGCAAGTTGGGCCAGTGAATACGCGCTGATTTCCAGCGCCGTTACGAAGGCATCCCGGCTCGTATCAAGATATTCACCTTCTAGTGCTTCTCTCGGGGCATAGGCTATGCTATGAATTAGAAAATCGAGCCGACCAAACTCTTCGCCCACTCGGCGAAAGGTTTCATCCACCTCAACTTGCTTCGTCACGTCGCACGACAAAATGGGCGAGTTAGGCATGACGTCAGCAGTGAGGCCCTCAACATTCTCTTTCAGGCGTTCGCCCTGATAGGCAAACGCGAGTCGTGCGCCGGCGCCATGCAATGAAAGGGCAGTCGCCCACGCAATCGAGCGTTTGTTTGCAACACCGAAAATGATTCCGTATTTGTCTTTTAACATAGGTCCAATGTCCAACGTTCCAATGTCCAATGTCCTCGAATCCAAATTGACTTTGGACATTGGATGGTGGACTTTGGACCGATTACGCCGCTTCCGTTTGCGGCTTACCAGTCAGGAGTTGTGTGTATTCACCGCTTTCTACCCATTTTAAAATCTCAGACACGCGCCAGACCGGAAAAGGATGGCTAAGGCCAGCGGTGATTACGTCGGCCCAAAAACGGTCGAGGGCTTTTGCGTCGTAGTTTTTTTCGAAGTCACGGGCTTGAGCGAGGAACCGCTCGTAGTCCACCTTGGATGCGTACGTTCCGCCCGCGAGTTTCATCATTGTTCGACCGATCACGTTTGCGTCCTGGGTCACGAGCAGCGCCGCACGATCACAGGAAAGCTCTGCGCGTCGGGCCCAGGCAAGCAATGCCGTCCGCATGGTTAGGGTCAATAGCTCTTTGACGATTCCCGTCAAGGGTGATGCCAGGACTGCGGTCTTGGCCAGGTATTCGATCAGGCGCGCGGCTGTCAGGTAGAGAACGTGTTCAGCGTGAATGTGACCGACTTCGTGCGCTACCACTGCCAACACCTCTTCGTCAGTCAAGCGCTCAATGAGTTGTGAGTAGAGCACGATCACAGGG
>JAIVJP010000530.1:3057-4364 GCA_020199975.1 Acidobacteriota bacterium | reverse complement strand
GCGCAAGGAGTACCGTTTGATCAGATGGCTGTCTTGCTCAACTGTCCTGGGGAATATAGATCTCATCTGGAGGAAGCCTTCAGTCGAGCTGAGATTCCGGCTTACTTCGCGGAAGGCACAACTGCTCCAGACCCGGCTGGTCGAGCGATGCTCGCGCTCTTGTCGTGCGCCGCTGAAGGACTTTCGGCGCGGCGGTTCGCTGAGTACCTTTCACTTGGGCAGGTTCCTCATCCTGGAGCGAGCAAGGATTTGGACTTGGCGTGGGTTGGGCCGCGCGATGAGTTGGTCGCAAGTGCAGTGGAAGGGGAAGCCGGGGAGACAGGGAGACGGGGGGATGGGGAGACAGGGAGACGGGGGGATGGGGAGACGCGAAGACAGGGGGACGCGGCGACGCGGAGACACGGAGATCCTGTTACTTCTACTGAGACAGCAGATTCGCCTTTGGCTGCAGACCCGGAGGACAGCGCTGTAATTGAAGGGAACTTAAGGGCCCCGGCGAGGTGGGAACGCTTGCTCGTTGATTCGGCAGTAATTGGGGGAAGGGATCGTTGGGTTCGACGGCTTGAAGGTCTCGCCAATGAGTTACTCCTGCGCATAAGGGAAACTTTGCCTGAAGAGGAGGCTAAGGTTGAGTCAATCAAAAGACAACTTCGCGACTTGGAAGCGCTGCGCGCCTACGCGCTCCCACTAATCGAACGGCTGGCCGACCTACCACACCAAGTGAGCTACCCGCTTGGGGCGGAGCAAGCAACCCGATCGCTACTACCGCGCCAAGCGGACAGCCCGCTTGGGGAGGAGCAAAAAACACCCCGGTCACCGCTCGCGGTTCTGACAAAGCAAACGTCGCTACTACCACCCAAAGCGGACAGCTCGCTTGGAGACCCCGGGCTGTCGCATGGAGCGAATTGGGGTGAGTGGCTTGTGCATCTGCGGGAGTTGGCTGTAAATGCTCTACGCGCGCCCGAAGGCGTTCTGGCCACGCTGGCAGACCTGGAACCGATGCACAGAGTTGGTCCAGTTGATCTTCACGAAGTCCAAATCGTTCTGGGCTCAAGGCTCCACGACTTAGGTGTAAAGCCGCCCCCACGACGTTACGGTTGTGTCTTTGTCGGTTCGGTGGACTCTGCGCGCGGGCTTTCTTTTCAGGTGGTGTTCATTCCTGGATTGGCTGAGAGGATTTTCCCGCGGAAGATTGTTGAAGATCCGATACTTCCCGATCAGCAGCGGCGAGAGACTGCTATCGCGGGTTTCACGACGCGTCGAGATCGATTGGAACTCGAGCGGCTTGCTTTGCGGATCGCTTTGGG
>JAIVJP010000530.1:0-3044 GCA_020199975.1 Acidobacteriota bacterium | reverse complement strand
CCCGCGTATCGATGTGCAGCAATCACGTCCTCGCGTTCCATCTTTCTATGCTCTGGAAGCGTTACGAGCCGCTGAGGGTGTCTTGCCAGGTTTTGAGGAGATAGCAGCGCGAGCCGAATCGACGACTCGCGCGCGGTTAGGATGGCCCGCACCCGAGCGGCCCGAAGCCGCGATCGATGAAGCAGAGTATGACCTGGCCCTGCTCACGAGTTTGGTTGAAGCAAATGATGAAGGGGCCACCGGTCGCGCACACTATCTGCTGACCGCGAATAAACATCTTGCCCGAGCATTGCGCGCCCGCAGTCGCCGCTGGCTACGCCGTTGGACACCAAATGATGGGCTGGTGGACCCGGACGAACTTGCGCGGCAGGCCATCGCGAGTCATCAATTCTCGGCGCGATCTTTTTCGGCCACCGCGTTGCAGAACTACGCGAGTTGTCCCTACCGATTCTTTCTTAGCGCCATACTCCGTCTTGAAATGCGGCAGGAGCCGACGGCGATTGAGGTGATCGATCCGCTGACACGTGGGTCATTGTTCCATGAGACGCAGTTTGAGGTGCTTACCGGTCTGAAGGCAGCCGGGCTGCTGCCGCTCCATGTAGGGGCGCCACTCCGTGGGCGCCCCTCGGACCGAGAAGAGGGGCAGGCCTTGCACCGAGAAGAGGGGCGGGCCTTGGACCAAGAAAAGGAGCGCCCATCGAGCGAGCGGGGGCAAGCCACCCTTCCTGATCAGCAAATTACCGCAGGCGCCCCTACAACAGCGGACCCGATAGACAGGGCGTTCGAGTTAGTTGACCGGGTGTTGGATCGATTGGCGGGAGAGTATGAGGACAGGTTGGCGCCGGCGATTCCGAGGGTCTGGCAGGATGGGATCAACTCGATCAGGGCTGACTTGCGAGAATGGTTGCGTCGAATGGCGGACTCGGACGATGGATGGGTACCGGAAAAGTTTGAGTTGTCGTTCGGCCTGACTGACCGAAGGCCGCGCGACTCTGATCCGGATAGCGTAAGTGACCCCGTGGAGATCATTGGCGATTTCAAATTGAGAGGCTCGATAGATCTCGTTGAGCGACACGCAAGCGGCAAGTTTCGTGTCACCGATCACAAGACCGGAAAGGCCCGCGCTCCAAAGGACACAATTGTGGGCGGGGGAAAATACCTGCAACCTCTTCTTTATGCACTTGCCGCTCAGAAAGTACTGGACCAGCGAGTTAAGTCGGGCCGTCTCTACTACTGCAGCGTGCAACTGGTGTGATTTCCTGGCGGTGTGTGGAAGCCTTGAGGAAATGAGAACCAGCAATAAGCCGGGTGATCGGTTGGTGCAGCTCAAACGGATTAGAGAATTACCATGAAGGGTCAAATCCTTACTTTCGGAACGGCGAGAATCGCCGTGGTTTGAGATAGCAAAACGATCCACGAAATTACACGAACAAAACACGAAAAAGTGTTCGTGGCATTTGACGGCCTGTCAGAACGGCGAGCGGTAGCAACCCGGTCTAACAACGGCAGGGACAGGCAAATAACGCTGAAAGCGTTCGCTAATTTGAGCCCAGGGTTGCTTCAACCCTGGGTCTACACATATCCAAAGAATTGTAACGCCGAAGGTGTTGGCTAAATCACGCGCAACGGCCGACTCGCGAACTCTTTCAGAGTTAAGATGTTATTAGGGAACTGATATCCCAGGGTTGAAGCAACCCTGGGCTCGAATTTGCGAACGCTTTCAGCGTTGTCCGCTGCGCAAACTGGTCGGGTGTTTTTTGTGCAACGCGAACTACCATGGAAAGACCAAGCGCCAGGACCGAGCACCCGCCGTTAGCCGATCAGCAGGCGCGTGACCGCATTCGCGATGATCTTGACACCACTTTGGTTGTTGAGGCGGCGGCAGGCACTGGCAAAACCAGCGCGCTCATAGAGCGGATTTTATTCGGCGTCGTTTCCGGCCGCGTGAGCCTCGCCAAGACGGTCGCCGTTACCTTTACAGATTTCGCAGCGGGCGAACTGAAGCTTCGACTGAGGCTTGCAATCGAGGGAGCCCGGCAGAAGCACGACTCTTCACCGAGGACAACCGAATTACTGACCGGGGCGGTGCGCGAGCTTGAGGCGGCTCGCATTGGCACTATCCACTCGTTCTGCGCCGACCTCTTGCGGGAGCATCCGGTCGAAGCAGGCATCGATCCACTGTTCGAGGTTGCTCCCGATGACTTAGCGTATCCGCTTTTTGATTTGGCGTTCGAGCAATGGTTCGAAAAACAATTGGCCGACCCAGGTGAGGGAGTGAGGCGAATTCTTAGAAGGCTTCCACGAAGGCAATTCGGTGGCAGGCGAAGTGGAACTCTGGCACGCCGACCGCGTGAGAGTGGGCCAAAGCCGATCTTACGGACGGCCGCGTGGGCACTCGTAAGGGAACGCGACTTTACAACGTCCTGGAAACGGTTCGACGGATTCGCTCGCGAGGCGGACATAGATGCACTTGTCCTCGAGATGGAGGAACTAGGTGAGTGGTCAGAAGTTGGTAATCCGGAACAATGGTTGACAAAATCACTTGCTTATCTGAAACGCTTCGTTGGGGAAATTACTCGTCTCGAGTCTCTCGGCAACGCTCGCGATTATGATGGCATTGAAGCACGATTGTTTGGTCTGCTTGGTGGCTGGGGCCGGGCGAAAGATTGGAAAGCCTACTATGCAAGAGACAGTTTTCCCGCAGATGAGTTAAGAAACCGTCGCGATGAATTGAAGGTTCGAGTTCAGAAATTCGTTGACAGTGCGGGGGCGGATCTCGCGCCTCGACTGCGTGAAGAGCTCTGGCCGGTCGTTGAAGAATTCGAACAATTGAAGGAGCGCGCTGGCTATCTCGATTTTCTCGATCTGCTGCTCCGCGCTCGCAACCTAATCCGGGACAATCGCGGCATCCGCACTGCATCGCAGCAACGCTTTACTCACATCTTCGTGGACGAGTTTCAGGATACTGACCCTTTGCAAGCCGACCTCTTGATGTTGCTTGGCGCAGATGATCCTGACCAGCGCGATTGGCGTCAGGTACGACC
>JAIVJP010000015.1 GCA_020199975.1 Acidobacteriota bacterium | reverse complement strand
CCATTGGACTTTACCCTTCCCTAGGAGTTTGCCAAAAGCGCTTTTTCAGGCTACAATGTCACGTACTTTTTAAGTCCAAGTATGCTATCTCGCGAGCACCCGGAAAGATTGAATCAAGCACCTAAATGATGTTCGTAAACGGCTGCAATTTGGTGAGTCGCCGGCTTTTCTTCGCCTAAGGCCTCGGCATAACGACTCCAGCAACCGGCGGATTGTACTGGAAAGGTCAATGGGATGGAAACTTCTGAACGCAACCATATAAATATCGAAGACGAGATGCGGCGGTCTTACCTCGATTATGCAATGTCTGTAATCATCGGCCGCGCCCTGCCCGATATACGCGACGGACTCAAGCCCGTGCACCGGCGCGTGCTCTGGGCGATGCACGAGTTAGGCAATACCTACAACAAGGCCTACAAGAAGAGCGCCCGCATCGTCGGTGATGTGATCGGTAAATACCATCCCCACGGCGATACCGCCGTTTACGACACCATCGTAAGGTTGGCGCAGGATTTCTCAATGCGCTATCCGCTGATTGACGGCCAGGGAAATTTTGGCTCCGTTGATGGCGATGCCGCGGCCGCAATGCGTTACACCGAAGTACGCATGTCGCGGATCACCAACGAGATTCTGGCAGACATCGAAAAAGAGACTGTCGATTTTCAGCCCAATTACGACGAATCGTTAAGCGAGCCCCAAGTAGTGCCCACGCGTATACCGAACCTGCTCGTCAATGGGTCAGATGGTATCGCGGTAGGCATGGCAACAAAGATTCCGCCGCACAACTTAACGGAGATTGTTGAGGCCACGCTGGCTCTGCTCAAGAATCCCGACACCCCCATTATCGAGCTTTCGAAAATCGTGACTGGACCCGACTTTCCCACAGGCGGATTCATCTATGGACGGGAAGAGATTAGGAAGTCGTACCTTGAAGGGCGGGGAATATTGCAGTTGCGCGCCCGGGCGGGCATCGATCGCGTCGGGCGCGGAGCACAGGAACGTGACGCAGTGGTGATCACGGAGATTCCATTCCAGGTCAATAAAGCACGTCTGATCGAGCGTATTGCGGAATTGAGCAATGAAAAGAAGCTGGAGGGAATTTCGGACCTTCGCGATGAATCCGATCGCACCGGCATGCGCATTGTGGTCGAACTCAAACGCGACGCCGTGCCGCAGGTGGTTCTTAATAAGCTCTACAAGCTGACCCCAATGCAGTCGTCCTTTGGCGTGATCAATCTCGCCATCGTTAACGGGCAGCCGCGGGTTCTCAACCTGAAGCAGATGCTCGAGTGTTTCATCGAGTTTCGACGCGAGGTGGTGCGCCGGCGAACGGAGTATGAGCTCAAAAAAGCCAGGGCGCGCGCCCACATCCTGGAGGGGCTGACAAAAGCGATTGACGCTCTTGACTACATCGTCACGCTCATTCGCAATTCGCGCTCAGTCGACGAAGCTCGCCAGTGGCTAACCGGCGATACGAAGACGATGAGCGAGGTGAAAACCTGGAAAGGTGTTCCCTCTGACACTCCACTCAAGACCTATCAGGGCAAATTGCAAAAGACGATGGAACGGCTCGGCTTTTCCGAGATCCAGGCCCAAGCCATCCTCGATCTTCAATTGCGCCGTCTTTCTGCGCTCGAGCGACAGAAAATCACTGACGAGTATGAAGGAATCATCAAACAGATTGCGGAGTTGGAAAATATCCTGGCCAATGAGTCGGCCTTACGCCGGGTGATCAGTAAAGAGCTCGAGGAGATTAAGAAAGAGTTTGGCGACGCGCGCCGAACTGAGATCATTGATGAGGGTGCAGAGTTTTCTATCGAAGACTTGATTGCCGATGAGGACGTCGCCATTACCGTTACCAACAACGGATACATCAAACGCACGCCCATCACTACCTATCAGCGCCAGGGTCGTGGTGGCAAAGGAAGATTTGGGGCCTCAGCGAAGAACGACGATTTTGTCCAACACCTGTTCATAGCCTCAACTCATGCCTACCTGATGGTCTTCACCGACGATGGCATGGTTTACAAGCTGAAGGTTCACGAGGTTCCCGATGCAGCGGCCTCCGCTCGAGGTAAAGCCATCGTGAATCTGATTAGCATTCCCTCGGACCGTAAGCTTGCCGGCGTCGTGCCGGTGCGGGAGTTTTCCGCCGGACGGCATGTGGTGATGGTGACGCGCAAGGGTGTGATCAAGAAAACGTCGCTCGACAATTTTCAGAACATACGCATGAACGGGATCATCGCGATTAATGTCGATGAAGGCGATGAGTTGCTCGACGTAGTGTTGACTGACGGCACCAAGCGAATTTTTATTGCCACTCACAACGGCCAGGCTATTCGCTTTGATGAAAAGAAAGTTAGGCCCATGGGCCGGGCAACGCGCGGTGCGCGGGGCATCGATCTGCGTCCGGACGACTATGTCGTTTCAGTCTGCCCGGTCTCTGCCGACGAAACCGAAAGAATGCTGTCTGTATCTGAGCTGGGTTACGGCAAGCAGACTCCTATCAATACCTACCGGTTGCAGTCGCGGGGCGGCAAAGGCGTCATCAACATGAAGACGACTGAAAAGACAGGCAAGGTGGTGGCGGTCTTCCCGGTTGAGGACGACTCGGAGATTATGATTATTACGCAGCAGGCCAAGCTGATCCGCATCGAAGCGAACCAGATTCGCAAAACCGGGCGCAGCGCCCAGGGTGTGCGCCTGATTAAGACTGACGCGGGCGACAAAGTTACGAGTGCCTCGCTGGTTGAGGCAGCAGAAGAGGAGACTGAGGAAACGCCGACGAGTTGAAGAGGTAGTTCTCTAAGAACTAGGAGGCAGGAGCCAGTTGGCAGGACAAAGACTTGCCCAATTTCCTGCCTCCTACCGCTCCTCAATTCCCTGGTCGAGCGGCATAACCGCATCGCCTTCTACCCAAACTTCACCGTCCTCAAAGACTTCTTTCTTCCAGATTGGCACAGTCCGTTTCAATTCGCGGATGGCCCATTCGCAGGCTTCGAATGCAGCGCGGCGGTGAGGCGCGCTCACAGCTATCACCACACTGGTCTCGCCGATTTCCAGTCTGCCGGTGCGGTGAACAATCCCGATGTGGGCGATGGCGAAACGATCGTGGGCCTCTCGTCCGAGCCGCTGCATTTCGCGCAACGCCATTGATGGGTAAGCTTCGTATACCAAATGCAGAGTCCTCTTACCATTTGTCCACTCCCGCGTATAACCATCGAGCGTGACCGTTGCTCCGCATTCGGGCAGCACCACTCTGCGCGCAACCGCTCCGACATCGATTGGCTTTCTGGTCAATTCAAAAAAATCGTAACCATTTGTACGTGCTAGTGTGGTGTTCAGCGTTGAGGCGGGCGAGATGGCACCGCTAGGCTGGCCCGCAGCAGACTCCGCCTCGCCCGCGGTCCCAGTGTTCGCGCCATTTTGTCCCCCCGTATCCCCCTGTCCCCGCATCTCGGCCTCCGGCTGGGAGCCGCCGCTGACCGATGGAAACACAGCCAGCTCATCTCCGGCATATACTTCTCGATCGGGACGCGCGTACTCTTCGTTAACTGCAAAGAGTAGTGAACGACCAAAGCGGCGTAGAGCGGGGTAGGCGCCGAGCACCTGAGCAAAGGCGGACGCGGCGTTTGTCGAGTTGTCCAGGGAGAACATTATCTCACCTTGGCCCACTGCGTCGCGGGCGGCTCCGAAGAAGAGTACGCGCACCGCTATTTGACTCGTTTCGTTTCTATTCTCTTCCCGCACTGTAAGCTCGTACTAATTGCTCATTACGTTATTAATTAGGCGTCACTGGATTTCAATCTTCGTGCCGCCGTGTCCGTTCCCTTTGGCGAGTTCATGGATGCGGGCCCGCTCTTCATAGCTCGTCACCGCCCGCGCAAGCATGTCACTTAATCTTTTCAAACGCTCGGAAGTGAAGCGAACTTCCAACAGTTCCTGTTTCAACTCCGCATCAATCTCCATTGCCGCAGCGACTAGGAACGAAAGACGCTGTGGCTCTGTACCAGAAATATTGGGCAAAGTCGCGCGCTCGTCGTTAATGATTCGCACGGCCCGGGCAATACGCGTAAAAGTCTCGGCAACATCCTGTGAGCTTTCGTGCAATTGCTCATCAGTCTCTTCTTCATCCTCAAAGAAGCTCACCTTCGCCACCAGGTAAGGATCCCCACGCCGAACATAATCTTCGACCTGGTACCTGATCAGGCCAATTGTCAGGATATTGGAGCGCCCATCCGGCAACGACTGTGTTTCGGTAACTTCTGCGACACAGCCTACATGTCCAGTCGGGGGCAATTCAGTATCGGAAGCACTCGAATCGAAGTAAGAAAGGCCGAAGAAATTATTTCCCACTTGTATGTCGTCAAGCATCTTCCGATAGCGAGGCTCAAAGATGTGCAACGGCAGAGGCATACCCGGGAATAATACGACTGGCAAGGGGAAAAGGGGCAATTCCCGTACTCCCCGCACTCTCTCCATCACTTCACTCATGATCAAAGATTCGAGAACTGACGCATTAACCTAATACAGGAGCATTAGGCCTCACCGCTAAGCGAACCACAAAAGCAAAAACTTGCAGGGTGAGCCATTAGGTTAGGGCTCAGGAGGAAAGTCTTTTTCATCGATCTCATCGATGACCTTAAGTTCGGCGCCAAATTTTTGATAGCCCCGGAAGCGGATCTCATTCCGACTCTGCACCACCTGGCTTTTATTGATCGTGGTGATTAAAACCTCCGAGCGAGTGGGGAGCACAAACTTTTTCTCTCCAATGGTCACCCAGTCGTAATCGATCAAACTGCTGGCGGCGGTGATAGGAAAGCCTGGGGGGATCTCCGTAGCTATCTGTTCGAAGCGGAGAACACGATTGGTTCCTCGATCGATCCAAATTCGCCCGCGCGAACCAACGTTTGCGGCGGAAGTTTTATCGGCTGTCAGCGTCAAGCGTGAATAAGGCTTCCTTACCTCGTATTCATAGACAATTGTGCGTCGGGTCTGCAGGAGGTCTGTGTCAACCGGCTTAAAGCTCGTTCTTGCCTCTGGCTTGAAGAGGTCCGCCAAAGAAGAGATGTATTCGACTCCACTGGAGCTAGCTCCGCCTACATACTTGCTGTAATCCTTGCTTTCTTTTACTTCCTGACCCAGCGGCATACCATTAATCGTGAGAACTTTGTATTCTTCGCCGACGTTAGCACGATAGCTTACGGCAATGCTCAGGTTATCCAGGGAGATCCAGTTGTTGGTGTTTCCGTAAGCAGCAGTGCGCTTAATAAGTTGCTTTACAATGAAATCAGGCATCGCTTCTGCGGCCGCCAACGTCGCCACGCGAGTGAGTGCAAGCAGTTCGTTAGCTTCCGCCTCAGAGGGAAGAGCAGAGGCTGTCGGATTGGTGCGCCGCCGCTCGGCCTCTTCCAGCGTCCGACGCAGCAAGGCGTCGTTGCCGCTTTTGGTCGCTACCAGCGAGCGCAAACCAGAAGTCAGGGGGAAGCCAATGCCGCGGGTACGTATCTCTTCGACTATCTCGTCGCGCTTCTCAGGATGCTGTGGCAATTGATAAACGAGACTTACGATTTCTTTGCTTGTTAATGGACGGTTTTGACTTTGCGCGTGAGCGCAACCTGACCAGATACAGACAGCGATTATCGCGGGAAGGACGTGCTTGAGAAACTCATACATCTGGAAATCTTCCTAAAAAGGGAACAGGCTGACCCGGGTCCGATGGAGCAATATCAGGCTGTGGTTGCCTCGAGATTCTGAATCAGCTTAACCCAATGCGCGTGACGACGGAAAGTGACGGCTAAAGACACGAGAACTCGATGGCCTGCTTCAATATCCCCACGCATCGATCAAGTTCGTCAATTGGCACAAACTCGCCTGTTTGGTGGGCAACACGGATATTACCTGGACCCATAACCACAGCGTCGGCTCCGAGTTCCATCATCTGAGCTGCTTCTGTGCCGAAGGCAACTGTTCCTGCCTTTTTCCCTGAAAGCCTTTCCAGCAGCTGAACTATTTGTGAGTCGGCGGGAACTTCGAAGCCAGAATCAGCACGGCTGGCAATCACTTCGCATTCGAAGCCAGGATCGAGCTTCTTCTCTTCCTTCAACGCCATGTGCAGCAAATCGAGCACGCAATTGGAAGGCTGGCCGGGGATTGGCCGCCACTCCAGCGTGAAGCGACATTCACCCGCGATCACATTCTTCGCGATGCCGCCGCGAATCATACCGATATTAAGAGTGGTGTAAGGCGGATCGAATGACTCATGCCGCCCTGCTTTCAAATCTTCGGCGATTTTTTCAATGCGAACGATTACTTGCGCGGCGCGAAAAATTGCCGAAGCGCCGAGCGCTGGGTAGGCACTATGGCCTTCACGTCCTCGCACAATTACCTCTGCCAAACAGTAGCCTTTTCCGGCACACATCGGCTGCAAAGAAGTAGGTTCGCCGACGATGCTGTAACGCGCCTGAAGTGGGCGGGCTTCGGCCAACCGCTTTGCTCCCATCAACCCGACTTCTTCGTCGGCAGTAAAGATCAGCGCCAGCGGCTTGCGCAGCCGTTCTAGATCGAGGCCTGCGGCAGACGTGAGTGCTGCGGCAATAAAACCTTTCGTATCGCAGGCCCCCCGAGCAAATAGTTTTCCCTCACGCTCGATAAGAGTGGTGGCCTCGGCCCAGTCTGGGTCATAAGGAACTGTATCGGTATGCCCGACCAAAGCGAGTTCCACATTCGTTGCGTCGGAGAAGTCGGTACCGGCAAGGGCAACCATGTTTATCTTCTCAACCCCATTTTCATCCGCATACGGAAAATGTTTCACACAGAGGCCCAGGCCCTGGCAACGGCTGGTTAGGAACGAAATGATTTCCGCATTTGAACGCGATGAAACGGAATATCCTGGTCCGTATGACGTCCGTTCTCAACAATCCTTTCATTGCCGACGACTACGTCTCTCACTGCTGTCTTCGAAAGTGAGAAGACAATGCTCGAAAGAAGATCATCCTGAGACGCACCGGCGATGGAGGGATCGCTGAGGTCGACTGTAAAGAAATCAGCGGACAGCCCAGGTTCTAAACCGCTGTTCGGCGCACCAATGCTTTGAGCGCCGTTGATGGTGGCGCATTCAAAGAGTTGGGAGGCCAGCTCTGACCGTCCTTCGCCAACTCGACCAACCAACACAACGCGCTCGATTTTCTGCAGTCTTAAGTGATATTCAAGCTCCCGGGCGTCTTCGAGCAGATCGATTTGTATTTGACTATCTGTACCCAGCGAAACGCGAACGCCTTCCTGAAAAAGTTTATCGATCGGAACAATGCCATCGCCCAGATTCCGTTCGGTGGTGGGGCAAGCACAGACTGTTGCACGCGCGTTAGCAATCATCCGGGCCGCTTTCGGCGTGATGTGGATCATGTGTACTCCGGTGAAGCGCTCGCTCAGCAGCCCTTCCGTTTCCAGCAGGGCAACGGGCGATCGGCCATACTCTTCAATGCACGCGGAAACTTCCGCCGGTTGCTCAGCTACATGCATATGAATCGGCAGTCCTTGCTCATTGCCGAAGCGCACAACTTCTTTTAAGTAATTCAGCGGCGCGGCGCGCACACTGTGAGGCGCTACTCCAACCCACGCCTGCCCCTTCAGCCCGGCAAGATCTTTACGGAGCCTCGTAAGATGATCCAGGTAGACGTCCGGATCCGTTTCAATGAAGCGAGCTTGCTGAGTGTTTGGTTCCGTTTGAAAACCTGAGCGCGCATAGGCGACACGCAGCAGAGCAATGCGCAAACCCACGTCGCGCGCTGCACGCACTACCTCCTTAGCGAGCAGATTCGGGTCATCGTAGAGTGTGCCATCCGGTTGGTTGTGAATGTAATGAAATTCTCCGACTGCGGTGATGCCGCTGAGGGCCATCTCCAGAAAAGCCATACGCGACGCGTCGTAAATGTCTTCCGGCGTGAGTCCGGTGGCGGCGCGGTACATCATTTCACGCCAGGTCCAGAAACTGTCCCTTTCGTTACGCGTGCGATATTCGGTGCGGCCGCGGATTACACGTTGGAACGCATGCGAGTGGGCATTGACCAGACCGGGAAGCATAGCGCGGTTTTTGAGGCGGACAGGTTCCTGCAATTCATTGTTCGGAGCCAGACCCTCGATCTTAGCGTTGGGGTCACACACCAGCGCCAGACCACTTTGGAAGCGATTTCCAGCATAAACTAGGTCTGGCAGCCAGAGTGTTTTCTCAGAACGATTCAAGATTAATAGTCTCGAGGTCGGGAAGGGCGGTTTAACTCATTGCCGATTGCTGATTGCCAATTTGCGGCGGGCTGTCCTAGTGGTTTTGATAATCGGCAATTGGAAATCGGCAATCGGCAATGTCATTAAGACTTGTTCGTTTTCTTCCCCGTAATCCACTGCACAACATTTCGCTCCAGCACGTCCAGCGGCACAGCGCCTGAACCCAACACTACCTCATGAAACTCGCGGATATCGAAGTTCGTTCCCAGTTCGCGGCTCGCGCGAGCGCGCAACTCCTTAATCTTCAACTCTCCCGTCTTGTAAGCCAGGGCCTGACCGGGCCAGGCAATGTAACGATCGACCTCGTTGATGATGTCGAGTTCCTGCTTGGCGGCATTCTCCATGAAATAGTCGATCGCTTGTTTCCGCGTCCAGCGCATCTGGTGAATGCCTGTATCGACTACCAGCCGAACCGCGCGCCACATCTCGTAGGTAAGCTGGCCAAACTTTGAGTAGGGATCGTCATACAACTTCATGTCCTCGCCCAGCGACTCAGCATACAGACCCCAGCCTTCAACGAACGCGGTGTAGCCGCCATAGCGCCGGAAGTTTGGAATATCGCCCTGCTCTTGCGCCAGAGCAATCTGCAGGTGGTGACCGGGAACCGCCTCGTGAAGCGAAAGCGCCATCATCTCCCATTTGGGCCGGGTTTCAGGTTTGTAAAGGTTCACAAAGTAGGTCCCTGCCCGCGACCCGTCAGCCGCGGGCTGGCGGTAGTATGCCGTTGTCGTGTCGGGAGCAATCGCCGAAGGAATCACTTCCACCCCGTATGGCATGCGGGGCAGAGTCTTGAATACTTTGACGAGATTCGGATCAATTCTTTTTGAAATTGCCTCATACGCAACCAGAAGTTCCTCCGGCGTCGCATAGTAGAAGCGTTTGTCAGTTCTGAGAAAGGTGAAGAACTCCTGAAGCGTTCCCTTGAAACCGACCTGGGTCATTACCTTTTGCATTTCTTCGCGAATGCGGCGCACCTCGCTCAATCCTTTTTCATGCATTTCCCGCGGAGTAACATTTGTGGTGGTGTATTTCCTGGTGAAGAAGGCGTACATCTCCTCGCCCTGTGGTATCTGCCAGGCGCCGACCTCATCGAACGACGCGCCCAAATACTCTTCGACGAAGAACCGTTTGAATTTTATGTAAGAAGGAATGATGTTTGCCGAGATCGCGTTGATCGCTTCGCGCATTAGCCGTTCCTGCTCGTTAACGGGAATGGTCGAAGCGAACCGTTTGAACGGTTTGTAATACAAACTCTGATCCGGATTGGCTACGATTTGCTTGTCAATCTGCGCCGGCACGCGATTCATGATCACTCTCGGCAGCAGCACCCGAGCCTTGATGCCCTCGCGCATTAGAGCCATCGTCTGATCCATGTACGTGGGGAAGCTCTTTAGCCGCGCAATCCAGTCCTCATAGTCTTTGACCGTCTGAAAGCGCAATGAATCGGCGAGTTCATTCTCAGACTGGATCCCGCCCCGTTGGTTGAGCGGCGCCAGATACCACTGGAATTTGTACTCCTCAATGCCGGTTTCGTAGTTCTTTTTGAAGAGATCGTAGTTCAACTGATCCTGGGGCGAGAGCTTGCTACGATCAATTTTCGCCAATTCCTCCAAGGTCGCGCGGTCGTGCTCGTGCTGTTTCTTGATCGACCCAAGGCTCACATCCGGCCAACGGTCATTCCATCGTCGGTCACCTAGTTGCGAAGCCCTCGTGGGCCTCTGCTCCAATTGATACTCCCACTCACGATCGAATAGATCGTGGAGAGCTTTCCTGGTTGCGGCGTCCTCCACCCCAGCCGGTCTCGCACCGCTGCCGAGATGCTCGGCCGGGGACCCCGCGCTGCCCCGCTGGGGACCCCGGTCCTGTGCGAACGCGCTGTTGCCGATGATTGCAAGCAAAAAGCCGGAACTGACCAGGCTGAAGAGAAGAGAACGCATTATTACCTCCGAACGGTTATTCAACTTGAAAGCGATTCATACGCCCCTTACTGCAGGCACCTCTTGTGCGGCCGTGCGATCTCCGGTGCAACTGATCCTGCGTGGCGCTTCCAGATAGCTAAGGGTGAACCCGAGCTTCTGATAAAGACTCACAATTCGCGGAGTAGCCTGATTTGACAAAATCACCGGACCCGGATGCGCGGCCAACACCTCCGCCGTGCGCATCTGATCTTCCCAGGAGAAACCCCCGGCGCTATAGGTCGTGAACTCCACGTCGTACGGCAGATGGGCGTAGATGAAGTCATTTCCTTCGAGCGCCAGCGCTTCGAGATCCCCGCCACTAAACTTCCAGCTCGCAAAGACTTTCTGGTATTGGTGGAAATCTGAAACGTAGTTGATCTTCTTGTAGGTACCGAAGGGCACATTGAATTCGCCGCTCTGATTGAATCGGCAAAGACCATTAAAGCAAGTGCGATTCAGGAAGTAGAAGAGTTGTGCTGCTGGTTGGGATTGGATTTTGCCCTGTTTGATCATTCGATTGAATCGATGATTCCTGGCAGAACTCAGTAGACCCGCGGCCGCTGACAGGGAAGGGCCAGCGGAATCTACCTTCGATGCAACGGTCGACTTCATTTGATTGCGAGATAAATCCGAACTAATCTCTGCCCACGCCTAACGCGTCTGCCACACGATTGATGTAGTTGAACCACGAAGCAATGAGGGTGATTTGCAGAATGCCCCGGTCATCAAAACCCACTGCCCGCAGCCTTTCGTGATCCTGCCGGCCGATGTGCGTGGCATCACGAGTCAATTGCACCACGAAGTCGAGCATCACCCGTTCTTGTTCCGTGATGGGCGCGGTCCGGTAGTCCTCTTGCAGGGCTTTGACCAACTCCTCATCCAACGTAACTCGACGCAGAAACTCTGCGTGGGATTCGATTCAATAATGGCAACGGTTGGTGACGGACACAACCGTGGTGATCATTTCGTGTTGCCGTCTGTTCAAGGGCAGCGCCGAGGACATCAGCACACCGAAGGTAGCAAAAGCATGGTAAAGAGCGTCTGGGATAAGGCTGTGCGACGCCACAATACTGGAAGTGCCCCCATCTGGTGTGGGATGAATGGGTATCGCATATTCCGCCGGGTAGAGTTCCCGTTGCGCTTCCAGGGCCCGAGTTAGTTTCTCATCAGCTTCTGAATAAGAAACAGTTTTAATCCAGGTCATAAGAACGAATTCCTCAAAGTAAAATGGTGCCAGTCTGTTCTTTCGATGGCCCAGGGCTTAAATAGGTTAACAACAAATTGATCGTTGCGTGAACCACCCGGTACGCCGACGGAAGGGTTCTCACTCAGTTTGTGGGCGCTTGCTGGCCCGCAAACGCCAGCCGTGCGGCCCCAAGGAAGCCCGCATCGTCGCCACACTCAGCACGAGTTATTTTTACGCTTCGCGCTGGAAGCGGAAACGCCCGCTCGATCACTTGCTGGTGCATGTGGTGTTCGAAGAGTTCCCAGCCATTTGATAACCCCCCACCAATAACAATAATTTCCGGATTAAGTAGATTAATCAAACTAGCAAGGCCGATTCCCAAATACACTCCCATTCGTCTGAAGACTTCGAGAGCAAGCTCATCTCCTTCCAAGCCAGCATGGTAGACCGTTTCCGAAGTAAGATCTTCGCTTGTGTGAAGTATGGAATCTGGATAGCGGGGCCGCGCTTCGCGCGTCATTCGTACAATTGCCGTGGCCGAGGCGTAGACTTCCAAACAGCCGCGGCTGCCGCAGGCGCAAGGAACGCCGCCAAAAGGGTCAACGCCCAAGTGTCCTATTTCCGCCGCCGAACCGTCCACGCCGCGCCAGAGTTTTCCATCGAGAATGATGCCGCCGCCGACGCCGGTTCCCAGTGTTACGCACACGATGTTGCTGTAGCCTCGGCCTGCGCCCTGCCACATCTCACCTGCAGCGGCAGCATTCGCATCGTTCTCAAGAGTTGCCGGCCACTTAAGTTCGCTCTCCAGGGCCGCCGCAAGTCGAAAACCATCAAGACAGGGTACGTTTGGCGCTTTGACTACCACACCATCCTCAAAGTTAACCGTGCCCGGAACAGCTATTGAGACCGCGGAAATCTGTCCATCTCGCGCAGCAGTGTGGCGCGCGCCTTCGTGGGCAGCGTCAACTAAGGCATGCACGATTCCATCCGGCTTTTCTGCCTGGGGTGTTGGTTGTTTGAGGCGGTAGTGGATCTTGCCGTCGCGGCCAACGACAGCAGCGCGAAGGTGCGTGCCTCCCAAATCAGCGGCAAATATGAGATCTGATTTTGAACCTGATTTGTTATGGGAAGAAAACATTACCTGGCCTCTGGCCTTTTCGCGTATTGACTGCGACTACTGCTGGACGTACTCCACTACAACGAACGACGAAACATGCGATAGCCCCAGGCTTCCAGCGAGAGCGCGGGAAGGCCAACATTGCGCTTCCTCACTGCCTGTGTGGGAGCAGGCGCATCCGGCGGCAGCGGTGGCCCGACATCAGGAGTAATATCGACGTAACTAGTCACGCCCGCCATCTCAACCAAACCAAAGAACGGATTGCTTGAAAGATTGATCGCCACCAACAGCTCTTCGTTCTTTGTG
>JAIVJP010000529.1 GCA_020199975.1 Acidobacteriota bacterium | reverse complement strand
ATTGGCATCACGAATGCGCTGAACCTTCTCGACAACATGGATGGGCTCGCTGCCGGCATTTCGGTGATCGCTTCGTGCTTTCTCGGGCTGAGCTTTTTGCACACCGGCCAGCAGACGGAAGCTTTGATGGTTCTGACATTCGCCGGAGCGCTGCTCGGCTTCTTGATTTACAACTCTAATCCGGCGTCGGTCTTCATGGGTGATTGCGGGTCGCTCTTCGTCGGATTCTTTCTGGCTAGCACGGCTTTAGTAAACGTTTCTGGGGGGCGCTCAAGAAGCTTTCTACCTGTGCTCGCGGTTCCCATCCTGGTGTTGTTTATTCCGATCTTCGACACCACGTTTGTCACAGTGCTCCGAAAGATCTCAGGCCGGGCTGCGTCGCAGGGAGGTCGCGATCATACTTCGCACCGGCTCGTAGCTCTGGGCATGTCGGAACGCCACGCCGTTTGGATGCTCTATGGTTTTGCGGCTCTCTCCGGGCTTCTAGCGCTATCGGTCCAACGCATGAAGTTGGACGTAAGTCTCGCCGCGATAGCCGGCTTCACGATCCTGCTGACCTTGCTGGGTGTCTATCTCGCCGGGGTAAAAGTTTATGACCAAACCGAGGAAATGTCGCTCAGAGATAAATCACCCTTTTCCTTTCTCATCGACTTCTCCTACAAGCGGCGAATCTTCGAGGTCTTGTTGGATGTGGTGCTAATTATCCTCTGCTACTGGAGTGCCTATGCCATAAAGTTTGGCGCGCTTTCCGAAAGCGCCGCCTGGAAACTCTTTCTCAGAACCTTGCCGGTTCTCGTATTTGTCAAGATGGCAACCTTTCTGGTGATGGGCGTTTACCGCGGTCTCTGGCGTTACACTAGCATCGACGATCTAATCGTCTTTGTGAAGGCTGTGGTGCTTAGCTCTATCGCGAGTGTCCTGGTGGTCCTTTTTGCGTTTCGTTTTGAAGGTTTTTCGCGCACGGTTTTCCTGCTCGATGGACTCCTGATGTTCATGTGTCTGGCCGGGAGTCGCCTGGCCTTTAGACTCTTTCGGCAAGTGCTGCCGGCGCCAAACGGTCAGGCCGGTACGCGTGTTCTAATATACGGAGCGGGCGATGGTGGTGAGTTATTGCTGCGCGAACTCTTAAACAATCGCGACTTGAAGTATTCGCCAGTCGGATTTCTTGATGACGACCCCGCCAAGAGCGGCAAAGTGATCCATGGATTGAAAGTACTCGCTGCCAATGGCGATCTGACAGCGGTTTGTAAACAGTATGAAGTTGATGAGCTCCTGATCTCGAGTTCAAAGATGTCGGAGGAGCGTGTGAAAGAGATAGTACTTCGCTGCAATGAACAAGAGATTACCGTAAGGCGTATGCGCATCACGATTGACGAACTACGACCAAACTAAGAAGGAATGCCCGGAAATTCCTTTACAACGACCGACCTTATCGATGATCTGTTCGAGAGGTCGCGATCCAGACAAATGGTTTCGGTTAGTTGTTTTGCACAATGTTGCTTGATGGCGCCACTCAATACGGAACCGCGAGCGGTAGCGACCGGGTGCTACCACTCAACCCCAATAGAACCGCGATCAATGACGAGTTGAGCTTAGGATCCGGTCGCTCGCGGTTCCGTATTGAGCGGCAACCGTTCGAAGCTTATTAACGTTGCACTAATGTAGTGTCTCTTATGGCTGAACAAATAGCTCATATTGACGCCACCAAACCGCTGGTTCGCGCCGTCATGGTCTTGACCCTTGTGCTGGCCTTGCTGGCATCGTGGTTTGTTGTTCGCTGGTATCTAGGCAATACGCTCGCCGAATATC
>JAIVJP010000311.1 GCA_020199975.1 Acidobacteriota bacterium | reverse complement strand
CTCTAAGACATTCCGACAGCTCCATAGATAGTGTCCTCAATCGACATGCCCGTCATCGGCAGGAACATTTCGCTCCTCCTATCTGACGGAGCTGGGTCGTTGGGTTGGCTGCCGGTGCTATAGACATTCGGCTCCTACGGAGCTGAGCTTAACCCAAACACTAAGGAATTATTAAGAGAAGCTATGCGCCGCGGAAAACGTATCGTGCTAACGACCTTCGGATCCTTCGGTGACATTCATCCGTACATGGCGATTGCGTTGGAGCTCCAGGGGCGGGGCCACAACCCCGTGATTGCCACCAGTGGCCTGTATCGGGAAAAGATTGAAGGCGCGGGACTGACGTTCGCAGGCTTGCGTCCTGAACTTCCCCCTCCCAAGGACCAGGACCAGGAAATGATGGACAGGATCATGGAACCTAGATCGGGTCCGAAATACCTAATGGAAGAACTTGTTTTCCCTTACGTGCGCGAGGGTTATGCCGACCTGATGCAGGCCTCCGAGGGAGCGGATCTGCTGGTAACTCATCCAATCACGTTCGCCGGGCCGCTCGTGGCGCGAACGACTGGAATACCCTGGATCTCTACGGTACTCGCTCCTCTCTCGTTTTTCTCGGCCTACGATCCACCCATTCCGCCATTCTGGCCATGGATGAATAAACTCCGACTGCTCGGTCCCCGTTTCATGAAATCGTTTATAGATTTAGTGAAGCGGAATTATCGGGCGAAGCTGGTAGATGAACTTCGAGAGGAGTTGGGTATTCCCGATTATGGAAATCCGGCTTTTGATGGGCAACACTCGCCGGCGCTCGTGCTTGCCCTCTTTTCAAAACACTTTGCCGTCCCGCAACCTGACTGGCCGCTGCAAACTCAGATTACGGGTTTCCCCTTCTACGATGGGCGGCACGAGAAGGCGATGCCACTGGCTTTGTTGGAGTTTCTAAACTCAGGTGCGGCGCCTGTCGTGTTCACGCTGGGTTCTTCGGCTGTCTGGGTGGCGCGGGATTTCTTCCACGAGAGTATTGCCGCGGCGAGAAAGCTGGGACGGCGCGCGGTCTTGCTGATCGGCGACGAGCGCAACCGTCCGCAGGAGCTTTTGCCTCCCGATATGATTGTGGTCGACAATGCTCCGTTTGAATCGTTGCTTGAGCGTGGGTGCGTTGTGGTCCACCATGGCGGAGTGGGTACTACCTCCCAGGGACTGCGTGCCGGCATTCCCACGTTGATCGTGCCCTTTGCATTCGATCAGTCTGATAACGCGGCGCATGCCGCCCGACTTGGAACCAGCCGCACGCTTTATCGGCGCTCTTACAAAGCTGAACGAGTGGCGCGAGAACTCGACAACTTGCTGACCAAGCCTGAGTATGCCTTAAACGCAAAAGAGCTTGGTGCACGGTTGCGCAGTGAAAACGGAGCGGCAACCGCCTCCGACCTGATAGAGGAGTTCTTGAGCGGCTTCCGGAGAAACGAAACAGCAAACGAAGATCTCGCCTATGCTTCTCGTAATTGACGTCGGGAATACCAATACTTCTTTGGGCGTCTACAATGGTTCCGAGCTGCTGGCTCATTGGCGTCTGACCACAAACCGCGCGCGCACCGTTGACGAGTATGGTGTCCACGCGCGCAACCTGTTCGAGCTTGCCAGCCTCGACTTCAAAGCGATCGACGCTATCGCAATAGCCTCGGTAGTACCGCCGTTGAACTACACATTGAAAACGATGGCCGAGACCTACTTCCATCTGACGCCATTCTTCGTGGACAACACCGCCGACACTGGAGTCCGAATTCTTTACGAACCTGCTGCGGATGTAGGTGCCGACAGAATTGTGGATGCAGCGGCTGCCATACATAAGTATGGCGCACCATGTATCGTCGTGGACTTTGGCACTGCCACCACTTTCAATGCAATCAACGCGCAAGGCGAATACCTCGGCGGCGTTATCACTCCGGGCATCATGATTTCCTCTGATGCGTTATTTGATCGGGCGGCGAAGCTGCCGCGGGTCGACATCAAGCGACCGCAGAAAGTTATCGGGTCCTCAACAATAAGTGCGATGCAGTCAGGGCTTTATCATGGGTACGTTGGCCTGGTTGATGGCGTTTTGCGCAAGATGATCGAGGAAATGGGTGGTAAGCCTCGTGTAATTGCTACCGGCGGACTGGCGCCTTTGATTGCCACCGGTTCTGAGTTTATTGAGCTGGTTGATGACACGCTGACGTTGGAAGGGCTGAGGCTGGTGTACGAACGGAATTCTCGTCCAAAGTCCAAAGTCGAGGGACACACTAGGATCTGAGATTTGAGATCTCAGATCTCAGAACTCGGAACTCAGAACTCGGAACTCGAAACTCGAATCATGTCAGATCCACTTTGGACGTTGGACCTTGAACTACTTCAATTACTTCACCGAAATAGAGGACGCTTTTATTCGCCGCCGTGGTAAGCACCTGCTACTCAGCCCAATGGACTGGGCTCTCATCGAGAGTTGGAAGGCGATGAAGATCCCGCTGCATGTCGCATTGCGCGGGATCGAGAAGGCTTTCGACTCATGGGAAGCAAAGCCCAGGAAGCGGAGCGTCAAGTCTCTTCTTTATTGCCAGGAAGAAGTCGAGGCTCAGTACGCCGAGTGGTTGGAGTCTCACGTCGGAGCCGAGACGGGTGATGACGATGAAGCGGTCGCTGCGGCCCGCGACGAGGATGAAGGTTTGCCGTTTCCGCGGCAGACGATTCTGGAGCACTTGCGGCGAGGAAGATCAGCTCTGCTGCAGGCGTTGGGAGAACGAAAACAATCGCACGAAGATGATTTCACTGACGCGCTAACGCGGGCTGCCAATCTCCTGGAAGAGTTGGAACGCGACTTCAAACAGTCAGCGACTGCGGATGCGCAGAAACTCGAAGTCTCTCTAACCGGGCTGGAGCGAATGTTGAGCGACGCAATTCGTTCGGTTGTTCCGGCGGACCAACTCGAGGCGGTCACAAGAGAAGTGAAAGAACAGTTGCGGCCCTATCGTAAACACATGGACGCTACAGTTTACGAACAGACTTTCGATAACCTGCTGCTAAAGGGTCTGCGGGAGCAGTTTGCAGTACCGCGGCTTAGTCTGTTCTATCTGTGAAGACATGTCAGAATCCCAAGCGGTGGCGACCGGTTGTCTGCTTTTCAAGTCAGACCCGGTCGCTGCTGAGACGGTGTGAATACTCGAACTGCGACGAATTACGCTGCAAGCGTTCACTAGCCAACGCTTTCAGCGTACTTTCCTGAGGCCTCGATGTGAACTATTGCAGTTCAGCCGAGGTCGACTTACGGGTCAGTGAAACATGAATTCAGCTGACGCCCCAGAGCAGCCATCACTAACTCTTGAAGTGGAAATTGAACGCCTTCTGCCAGGTGGCGTGGGGTTGGCGCACGCCCAAGGACTGACGCTATTCGTGTCACTCGCCGCTCCTGGTGACATAGTGCGCGTTCAAATCGATCGCGTGCGGGGCAAGGTGGCCTTTGCTTCGACCCTCGAGGTCATCAAGCCCTCGCCGGTTCGCGTTGAGCCTCCCTGTCCTTACTTCGGTCGCTGTGGCGGCTGCGATTTCCAGCAGTTGAATTATGAAACGCAACTTCAGGCGAAAGTAGAGATTATTCGCGATTGCTTTCACCGCATTGCCAACATCGCAGAGCTCCCTGAGATTGCGATTCATCCCTCGCCAAAACAGTGGCAATACCGCGCTCGTGCGAACTGGCAATTTGAGCCGCAAACAAGACACTTGGGATATTTCGAGGCTGGTTCGCATCGTGTATGTGATGTGGAGGTATGTGCAGTCCTGGTTCCCGATTTACAGAATACTCTGGAAGATCTGCGCGCACAGATCCGAAACGACTCATTTCCGGGAGCTGCGAAGAACGTTGAAGTTGTAGCCGGTGACGAGGAGGTTTCATTGGCGCCGGGCTGGGCCGGTTTCGAGACGAAGAACGTTAGTCGCAGGATTGGAGATGAGACTTACCATTTCAGTGCCGACGCGTTTTTCCAGGTCAATCACGAACTAATAGTGTCGCTAGTCCACGAAGCGACTAGGAATGCGCGAGGTACGGCTGCCATGGATCTCTATTGCGGCGTGGGGTTATTCACAGTTCCGCTCGCGCGCTGCTTTGAACGCGTAGTGGGCGTGGAATCGAATCCAACTGCCGCCCGGTTTGCTCAGCTGAATCTACAGAATGCTCAGCTTGAGAGCACGAAGATTATCACCGCGCGGGTGGGCGAGTGGTTGAATGGCCAGTCACTTGAATCCGAAGCGGTCGATTTCCTGCTGCTCGATCCGCCGCGCGCTGGGGCTGAAAACAGCGTAATCAAAGGAATTCTGGCGAGGCACCCGCGTCAGATTTCCTACGTCTCATGTGACCCCGCCACCCTGGCACGCGACCTCAAGAAGCTCCGGGCGGCTGGATATTTTCTTGACTCTGTCGCGGCATTTGATATGTTCCCCCAGACTCATCACGTGGAAACCGTCGTGCGACTAAGATCTGAAATTTGAGATCTCAGATATCTCAGATATCTCAGATCCCAGATTTGAAATCTCAGATCCCAGACCACGATTTGAAGATGCAGTCTGCTCCTCACCAGCAACCGTTTGTAGCTCATCCTCTGGCCCAGCTCGCCGTTGCGTTTGCGGCGGGAATTCTGGGAGCACACTTTTTCTCAGGGCCTATCTTTCTTCTACTTCTCGTTTGTTTGCTAACGTCGTTGCTGGCGTTGACCTGTCTGTTCAAACGTAAACCCGGCGCCGCCACTGCCTTGGTAACGTTCGCTTTCCTGCTAACCGGTAACTGTCTGGCTTCGTTGGAAAAACAAAGCGTTAGCTCAGACAGGTTGAAGGCGCTGATTGTTCACGGAACGATCGCTGACGGTGAGCCGGTTGAGTTAACCGGCGTGCTCGAGCGGTACCCCGAATCAGCCCCCGGCGGTTTCTATCTCACGCTACGTGCGGAGCAGCTCCGAATGAAAGACGTAGAGAGGATCGTCTCTGGAGTTGTCACACTTCTGCTGCCGGTTCATGAAAAGATAACCCAGGAAGATTACCAAAGACTTGAGTTGCGTTACGGCGCGCGGGTGCGCGTGATGACCGTTCTCAACCGTACCGACAACTTCCGCAATCCGGGAGTCCCTAAGTTCACTGACTATCTGGAGCGCAGAGGCTATGACGCCACAGGTTATGTGAAGAGCCCGCTGCTCATCGAACGCGTTGATGACGACCCGGTATTTCTGCCCCTCGCCTGGCTCTATCAATGGCGGCAGCGGCTCGAGACTCAGATCGTTTTGCATTTTTCACCTGATACGGCAAGCGTTCTCCTCGCCTCACTGCTGGGCAACCGCTATTTTCTTTCGCAGGCAACTGCTGAACGTTTTCGCGAAGGCGGAACATTTCATGTTCTCGTCATCAGCGGACTGCACATAAGTTTCATTGGTGGTGTGGTATTACTGCTGGCCCGTCGAATTACCAGAAACAGGAGCTGGCAGTTTCTGCTGGCTACCACGGTCCTCTGGTGTTACGCGTTAGCCGTTGGCGCGGAGGCTTCAGTTGTGCGGGCCGCTTTGATGTTCACGTGGATCGCGTTTGCACCTGTTGTCTCTCGCAGAGGTGCTTCGTTGAATTCATTGGGCGCCGCGGCGTTGGTCTTGCTCTTCTGGCGTCCGGGCGATTTATTCGATCCCTCATTTCAATTGACCTTCTTATCAGTGCTCGCGATTGTGGTTTTCGGCTGGCCACTGCTGCAGCGAATCTCGGAAATTGGCTCATGGCGCCCCACACGTGAGACTCCTTACCCCCCCGCTTGCTCTTCCTGGCTGCGAAGCTTCTCTGAGTCGCTCTATTGGAGTGATCGAAACTGGAAGAAAGAGATAGAGCGGCTAACCTACAGTTATAAAATAATCAAAACACCGATCGCAGGCACTTTTGAACGCTATTATCTTCAGCGGCCGCTACGTTACGCATTGGGAGCCATGGTTGTGACCTTCAGCGTTCAGATCACAATGCTGCCGCTCCTCATCGTCTACTTTCACAGAGTTTCTACCTCATCGCTCATTTTAAACGTTGGCGTAAGTCTCCTGATGGCGATGCTGGCCCTGGTGGCCGTAGCCGGATTATTAGTCGAGCAGGTTAGCACGGAGGTCGCCACACCGTTTTTCGGCCTGGCCAATGCCCTTAACTGGTTGATGATTCACAGTGTCGATCCTCTTACGCAGTTGGGAATCGCATCGGTTCGGATACCGGAATACTCGGGTTGCTCGACCTTGATCTATCTCTTGTACTGTTTGCCTCTTGTGGCGCTCGCAGTTTCCCTTTCCCGCTGGAATCCATTAGGCGCGCCAGCGTTGAGGAACGGAAGGGGAGCATTGCAGGGTGTTCAGGGCCCAATACTAGCTCAAGTGATTCTGCTCGCCATTGTGATCGTGCACCCGCTCAGCGTCGGTTGCACCGACGGACGACTGCGCGTGGACTTCCTGGACGTCGGTCAGGGAGACTCGGCGCTAATCACAATGCCTGATGGAACAACCCTCCTTGTGGATGGTGGCGGCAGGCCGAACTTCTTGAGCAGGGACCGTAAGCCCGGGGCGGACGACGAAGAACCGTTTGCCCGCGACACGCGCAGCATCGGAGAGGCAGTGGTGTCGGAATACTTGTGGTGGCGCGGACTGGATCGGATCGATTTCATAGTCGCAACTCACGCCCACGCGGACCACATTGATGGCTTGAACGATGTAGCGAGGAATTTTGACGTTCGTAGTGCTCTCGTGGCCCGCACCCCACGCAAAGATCCTGAATTCGCAAAGTTCTATCACACCGCGACTGCAAGAGGGCTTCCCATAACCGTAGTTGGCGCGGGAGATGTCCTGCGATTCACTGGCACGACCGCCACTGTGCTGTGGCCCCACGCACGTGCGAAGGCTGAAACACAATCCCGAAACAACGATTCAATAGTGCTGCGATTACAATTTGGCGAACGATCAATTCTCCTTACCGGCGACATCGAGAGTTTAGCAGAAGCCGCTATGCTGTCAGGAGACTCTGGTTTTCCGGTGGATGTAGTAAAGGTGGCGCACCATGGCAGCAAGACTT
>JAIVJP010000528.1 GCA_020199975.1 Acidobacteriota bacterium | reverse complement strand
CCACATTCTGCACGACTGGAATCTGGATGAGAAACGGATGTTGCTTGACAAGGCGTGCCACGCGCTTTCTGAAGGCGGAGCTTTGATTGTGTTTGAAGCGTTGATTGATGACGAGCGACGAGAGAATGCCTTCGGGTTGTTGATGAGTCTCAACATGTTGATCGAGACTCCCGGCGGGTTTGATTACACTGGCAAAGACTGTTCAGGGTGGATGCGTGAAGCGGGCTTTCGCCAAACGACAGTAGAGCACCTTATTGGGCCTGATTCGATGGTAGTGGGATTCAAGGGATCAAAAACGATGGGTGAGTGAGGAAGTGAACGAAGTGGGTTATCAATCTGGCAACAGCAATCAATCTGCACGAAGGTATGTAACGATCCGTCTGAAACGGTCTACTACCCCAGATTTACTCCTTCAAGATGAACGATATTGGCTTGACATCGGCAATTGAAAGGGCGTGATGACGTCTGGTTTAAGTACATGGTGCTCAAGGACTTAGTGCCAAACAGTTGTCACAGAAAAGCAACCAACGCCACCTTATCTCCATCTGAGTTCTGGTTTCGATTGCAAGTTCTTTGTAAATCGGTTCCACCATGCGCGGCCGAGTTGGAATTGCAATTTTTAGGTGACCCTGGGTCATCGCTCACATGGAGAGCTCACTAGATGAATTTGACCCGAAGTATGCCCCATTTGCGTGCAGTAAAGTTTGCCGCATTTGCCTTAATGGCTCTTTTCCTTCTGACGAATTTCACCGGACTCTTTTTCAGTCCAGTGTTCGCGCCCTCTGTGAATGCCACCACTCAGCTAGAAGAGATGATACCGCAGGATCTCCTCACGTCCGGTGATCGGAACCTGGACCGGATCATCTATCGCGCGGGTCGGCGCCATGGTATTGACCCGCGGTTTATTCATGCGGTGATCTGGCAGGAATCGAAATACAAATCCAAGGCAGTCTCGCACGCTGGAGCGGAGGGCCTAATGCAACTCATGCCCGCGACGGCACGCCGTTTTGGGTGTACGGATCCCAGTGACTTGGTCTCTAACGTCGAAGCGGGAACAAAATACTTAAGCTGGCTTTTGAAGAGGTTCCACGGCGACGTTAGGCTCGCACTCGCAGGCTACAATGCGGGCGAAGGAGCGGTCGACAAATACAACGGCGTGCCTCCCTATAGCGAGACTCAGAACTACGTACGCAAGATCGTTTCCAACTACGGACAAGCGTTTCATCCGGTTGTGCCATCGGGCCAGGCAACGCCGGCTTCCCATCTGGTCGCTAAAGAGGGCCAGGCAAGCTTGAGCGGCTCGTTCGAGTAGCTTCCCTCTCAAAACGAGATACCTGACGAACGATATTTCGCTCACAGCTTGTGCTCTAAACACAGCACAACCAGCGCGCGATTTTTGTTTTGGTTTGGGCTTCGAGTTCCAGCTTGCTGCACCCTGTCAGAACCGCGTCAGGCGGTAGCGACCGGGTTGTATGCTCCCTGTTGAGTCCAGGTCGCCACCGCGCCCCGTGCTGACAAGCAACGCGTCGGAAACCAAACAGACTGAACTGCAAACCTAAACTGATCGACTCCCTGATTCGCGAGGTATTTTGCCCGCAAGGAATCGTTCGCTATGATTCGTGTAGATAAAAGTGCTGTAGCTGTAGATAGAAGTGCTGGCTTTCTACCCTCGATTTTGATATAGGGGCGAGAGGTAACGAAAGAAGAACCGCATGCGCATACTGATGAACATCCGTATCCCGCAGGAGCCTTTTAACACCGCCGTCCGTCAGGGCACGGCTGGCGCGACTCTCCAACGCATCATAATATGAACCATTCACGTAGATG
>JAIVJP010000310.1 GCA_020199975.1 Acidobacteriota bacterium | reverse complement strand
CAATTCATCAACGGCATCCTTGATGCCATCAAGCGCGATCTCGACGAGCAGCAGCCGCAGGAGAACGTAGAGTCAACGGAAGAATCCGAGGATGCCGCGGACGATGAGGAGGGTGAGCGTCCCGTTTCTTCCCAGTAGTATCGCGATAGTCTTTTTCGTGCCTGGTTTTCCATATCTCAGTGCACGCTGGCCAGGGATGCCGGAGTTACCGAGTTGCGCGACGGCACGGTCGCTCTGGTTATGGATCTTCCCCGGCTGATTCAGGGCGTGGTGACGGATACTTGTCAGAACGGGGAGCGACGTGGTCTCAACCGGGAGGCGCACAACCGGTCGCTACCCGCTTCATAGACGCGGTTCTGACAGAGCTTCAGGCCCAATCCATCTTCGGGTGCATCGTGTGCCAGTTAGTGGCGCGCTCGAATGCCAAAGCCACTCGCAACGGTGCGCCTTCGTCATAAAGTCCGCCAGTAAACATGATCGATTGCGGCAACCCCTTGAGAAAGCCGCATGGAACGCAAACCGCCGGATGCCCAGTGAGATTTGTGATTAGAAGACTCGCGCTCCCCGGCGCAGGCGAAACAAAAACGTCCCACTTCGACATCAGCGCGTCCATCTCTCGCATCAACAGCGTGCGTGCCCGCTGCGCCCTGATGTACTCAACTGCTGGAATGAAGCGGGAGCTGCGGAACGGTTAAATCTTTCCCATCTGGTCCATAAGTGGCTTGCAAGGCTGCGACGCAATCCTCAACGCCCCGGCAGATAGGGCCGATCTTATCCATCGTCCAACTGAGTCCCATGGCGCCAAACCGACTGACACGACCGTAAGTCGGCCGTAGGCCCACAACGCCGCAACGCGAAGAAGGTGAAACGATTGAACCAAGCGTTTCCGTTCCTATTGAGAACCCCACAAGTCCTGCGGCTGTTGCTGAGGCCGGTCCCGCTGACGAGCCGCTGGACCCGGTTCGTTCTTCTTCTACTTGCCAGGGATTTCTCGTCATTCCTCTAAACCAGCGACCCCCCTGCGCCAGTGCGCCCATCGAAAGCTTGGCAACCAGAACGGCGCCTGCATTCTGCAGGCGGCTGACCACAGTGGCGTCATAATCGATTACCTGGTCACGATAGGGTTCTGCGCCCCACGTGGTGCGAATGCTCTTTGTGGCGAAGAGGTCCTTTGCACCCCAAGGAATGCCATGCAGTAGTCCGCGGTACTTTCCCTGTTTGATTTCGCGGTCGGCTTCTGCGGCTTGCGCCAGCGCGAGTTCCTCTGTGAGCGTTATGGCGCAATTGAGTTTCGGTGCGTAACGCTTCAAGCGCGCAAGATACATCCTAGTGAGATCAATTGAGGAAATCTTGCGGTTGCGGATCAGGTCCGCGAGCTGCGGCACAGTGGCAAACGCCAGATCTTCGACCGAATTGAAGTTAAGCCTCTCGATCTTGGCCAGCTTGAAAGTGACGGCCTTAACGTTGAATCTTTTCCCGGGCAGGGCCGGATGAAACAGTGTGGCAGGCTCGGTGTCGAGCGGAACATTTATCTTGCGAAGCGTTTCGTATCGCTCAAGGTTTGAGTTGACGTTCTGCAGAGCCATTTGCTTCTGCGCGTCTGTCAGTTCAATGCCGAACAGTTGTTCCGCGCCACGTAACATTTCCTTCGTCACACGCAGCGGAGTAGGCGCCGGCGAGGGTGAGGGTGAAGCCACCGGGGTCGGCGAAGGCGTTTGCCCGAGTGCAGAGATAATCTGCAGATGGGGAGTGGCAACAGTGGCAGCGCCGAGAGCGGGAATCAGTTTCACAAACGAGCGCCGGTTCAAGCCTTTGTCGTTGGCAACTGCAGAACTTTCTCTGGTCTTTCCTTTTTTCGCGCAGGGTTGTTTCCTTTTCATCCTGGTCTCCTGAGAAAAACATTCTGCCTATTGGTTCACTTGCTGGTTTGCGGTGCCGGCGAAATGGGCTCACCATACTTAAGCTTAACGACTCTGGTTGGGCGAAATCTCTGTACGGTCACGATAAACATGTTGTCGTATTCTTGCTCAGGAATTTCTGGACGTGTTCCTCCGCCAAGTGCCGATATAACGGCTGGCACGCTGTTGCTATGGCCCGCAACGAACACCACGCCGCCCAAGTGGTTTGACTTAATTTGTCTGACCAATTCTTCTACATTGCGAGCGTCGAGTTGGTTGACCTTAAGCCCTAAACGATCGGCGAGGGGACTTGCGGTCCCTTGTGTCCGCAGATACTGCGTAGCATAGATAGCGGTAATTCCCGACTCGCCAAGCATACGGACCAAAGTCTGAGCGCGTTCCTGTCCGGCGGGAGTCAGGGTCGGGTTTGGGTTGTTCGGTTCTATGTTTTTCTCGGCGTGTCGCACCAGTATGACGGTGGTAACCGGGCGATCCGCAACGAAGTACGCTGTAGCGAGAAGACCGGCCAACCAGCCCGCGGTAACTAAAAGCAGAAACCAGGGATTAGCCCATAACCGGTTCTTTGACATCAAAAATCGCTCCAACTGGTTTTAATTGCCGGAACGTAAAGGACAGATATATAAGAGTACGACTGGCCGCCAATTCGCGCGGGATTATAACGCAGGTTGAGAGATCCTATCCAGATGTAGCCCTGTTCAGTTTAGAGTTCTTTAGCTTGTCGGTACCTTAAGCCGCAACTAAAAGTGAACTCTGTACTTCCGGACTTAAAATGAACCAGTACCGCCAGAGATGTGGTGCCATATGCATTGGAATGCGGAAGGTGGTAGTCTATCGGTTAAAACCACACCGCCAAAATGACCGTGTTCGAAACCCGTAACAGTTATCCGCGTGCGATTGTTGGGAGGATGAAAAGAAGTTGGAGCAGAGAAGCACAACCGACCTATCTGAGCTAATAGCCGAGAATTTCGGCGCCAACGCGACGTATGTCGAAGGACTGCTTGGACGTTTTCGCAGCAATCCAGAGTCGGTTGACGAATCGTGGCGAGCATATTTCACGGAATTACTACGAGGGGATGGAGCGAGCGCCTCCGAAAACGGACGCAATGCTTCAGCTCCTCAGGTCGCGAATGAAACATCCGCCAAAGATTCAGCTAAAGCTGACGTATCTCCAAAAGCAGATGCCTCGGCAAGTGCTACCGCGGCAATGGCTCCAGCAGTTGAGCGCGTTACCACCACACCTGTTCCGAGCGCTGAGAGTCATGCCGAAGTGGTAGCGATTCGAGGGGCTGCACTTAAGATCGTTGAGAACATGGAGGCGAGCCTCTCAGTTCCCACCGCCACTTCGCAGCGTCGGATACCGGTAAAGCTTCTTGATGAGAACCGGCGGATTATCAACAAGTACCTTGCGGAAAACGATCGTGGCAAGGCTTCGTATACGCACCTCATTGCCTGGGCCATTGTGCGCGCCCTCGAGGAGTATCCGCAATTAAACGACGCCTATGAAGTGGTTGATGGGAAGCCGGCGCGTCTGCGCCGGGAGAGCGTTAATCTGGGTGTGGCGATCGATCTGGAGAAGAAGGACGGCAGCCGGAGTCTACTGGTCCCGAACATCAAGAACGCAAACAAGCTGCGCTTCTCTGAGTTTCTGCAGGCTTATGACAGCGTGGTAAAGCGAGCGCGCGAAGGAAAACTGCAGCTAGCTGATTTTCAGAACACAACCATCTCGCTGACAAACCCCGGCACAATCGGTACCGTTGCCTCCACACCGCGGCTGATGGCCGGGCATTCAGTAATCATTGCCACTGGTGCGATTGAGTATCCGGCTGAGTACCAGGCAATGGCGCCGGAAGCTCTCTCCCAGTTGGGCATCAGTAAGGCTATTACAATTAGCAGTACCTACGACCATCGCATCATTCAGGGTGCGGAATCCGGTGCATTCCTGGCAATGGTCCATGAGCTACTTACTGGACAACACAAGTTCTATAACGAAATTTTTTCCGACGTGGGGATTCCCTATTCTCCTCTGCGCTGGAGTCTTGACCGCAATCCCTTTTTCACTCCGGGCGACCACGCTCGCGAACAAACGATCAAAGAAGCCAGTGTGATAGAGCTGATCAATGCTTATCGCGTGCGCGGCCACTTGATTGCCGATGTAGACCCGCTGCACGCGATGCCGGTGCTCTACCATCCCGAGCTGGACATAGAAACTTACGGACTGACCATCTGGGATCTGGATCGAGTGTTTATTACCGGCGGATTGGCGGGCACTGAAAGCGCGACGCTCCGCGAGATTCTCGACATCTTGCAACGCGCCTACTGTGGAAAGGTCGCGACTGAGTATCGGCATATTCAGAGCAAGGAGCAGAAACTCTGGATTCGCGACCAAATCCGCAAGCATTTTGTTAGCCCCGAGCCTCTGCCCAGCGAAATCAAGAAACAGCTTTTGTGGAAACTGATCTCGGCTGAACAGTTTGAGCGTTTTCTGCACACCAAGTATCTCGGTCAGAAGCGATTCTCACTCGAGGGTTGCGAAACCATTATTCCCTTGCTGGATCGGCTGATCGAGGATGCCGGCGACCGGGGCGTCGAAGACATCACCCTGGGCATGGCCCATCGCGGGCGTTTGAATGTGTTGGCGAATGTGATTGGCAAGTTTTGCGAGCGCATCTTTACTTCGTTTGAAGGGTCGATTCATCCGTCCTTTCCGGCCGATGAGGGTGACGTCAAGTATCACCAGGGCGCGGTCGGTGAACGTCTGACCGCCAGCGGACGGAAGGTCAGTCTCACGCTTTCCCCCAATCCCAGTCACCTGGAAGCCGTCGACCCGGTCGTGGAAGGAATGGTTCGGGCGAAGCAGGATGTCCTGCGAGACCGGCTCGGCACCGCTCGTGAGGAAGCAATCGACAAAGCGCTGCCGGTGCTGCTGCACGGCGATGCCGCTTTCTCCGGGCAAGGTGTTGTGATGGAGACTCTGAATCTCGCCGAACTCAAAGGTTATCGCACCGGAGGCACGATTCACATCATCATCAATAACCAAATTGGTTTCACGACGTCGCCTGAGGCTGGGCGCTCCACCATCTATTCAACAGATGTGGCGCGCATGACTCAGTTGCCAATCTTTCATATCAACAGTGATGACCCGGAGGCCGCCTACCGCGCGGTTCAGATCGCCCTGGAATACCGGCAAGAGTTTAATAAGGATGTGGTGCTCGATGTCGTCGGATTTCGCAAACTCGGACATAACGAAACTGATGAACCGAGTTACACGCAGCCGCTGATGTACGCGCGCGTGAAGGCCCACCCCGGGGTTCGGGCAATCTATGCGAAGAGACTTGTGAAAGAAGGGGTTATTGACGAAGCCGAGCTAAACGCGTTGATTGAAGAACGCGTGCGGCGTTATGAAGATGCGCTTGCCCGAGCCAAAGGCATCGTCTCTCAGCAACAGCCTAAGAAGCCGGCTCCTCCAGTTGAAGAGATGGACGGGTCGGTCGTTATCGATACGGGCGTCGACGCTGAGGTCATTAGGAACGTCGCCCAGAAGATTGCAGTGGTGCCTGAAGGCTTCAACATCAATCCGAAGATGGTGGGACAACTTGCTCGGCGCGCGAAAATGGGCGAAGGCGCATTGCCCATCGACTGGGCTTTTGCCGAGGCCGCCGCCTTCGGCTCGCTGGTTATCGACGGAACCCGCGTGCGCTTGAGCGGACAGGATTCGGGCCGCGGCACATTTAGCCAGCGCCACGCGGTTTTGTATGACACACAGACCGGCAAACAGTGGACGCCGCTTTCCGAGTTACGCTCGGAGGCAAATCCGGAGGCCCGGTTCGACGTCTTCGACAGCTCACTATCCGAAGAAGGTGTGCTGGGTTTCGAATATGGGTACTCGGTAATTGCGGCGGACGCCCTAGTTATTTGGGAAGCCCAGTTTGGCGACTTTGGTAACGGCGCCCAAACCATCATCGATCAATATATCGCCGCATCGGAGGACAAGTGGAGGCAAACGTCTCGACTAACCATGCTCCTGCCGCATGGTTATGAAGGACAAGGACCCGAGCACTCGAGCGCGCGCTTGGAGCGCTTCCTGCAGATGTGCGCCGAGAATAACCTGCAGGTCTGTTACCCGACGACGCCGGCGCAGTACTTCCATCTACTTCGAAGACAAGTAAGACCTGGCGGGGAACGGCCCTTGATTGTGATGACACCAAAGAGCCTGCTGCGACTACCCGCCGCCGCATCGTCGCTGGACCAACTTACTAATGGTGGGTTCAACCCCCTGATAGACGATGCTGAAATCGAGGATCCTTCGTCAGTTCAGCGGGTGGTGCTGTGTAGCGGAAAGGTTTTCTACGATCTCATGGAGGCGCGCAGGAAGTTGGAGGAAGCGCGCGTATCGATCGTGCGAGTAGAGCAGTTCTATCCATTTCCAATGCGGCGTTTGCGCGAGGTGTTTGCCCGTTATCCGAACGCGAAACAACTTGTTTGGGCGCAGGAGGAACCAAAGAACATGGGCGGTTGGACCTTCGTCGAAGCGCTTCTGGAAAGACTTCTGCCGTCCTGCGAGCGCCCGATTTATATTGGACGCTCGGCATCGGCCAGCCCCGCCACCGGCTCATATGCGGTCCACCAGGCCGAGCAAGCCACCCTCGTTCACGAAGCTGTGACTCTTGCATAGGAATTAGCCAGTTAGCGAATCCTTAGCAACGGCTGCGCCGTCCGATGTGAGGCGGCGGCTGTGCCCCGCCGAGTAGGCCTTTCAAATTTCGGGGCTTATGCCCCATTAATAGAGGACAGCCTTGACGGAAGGGCATAGCCGCGTCCTCACATCAGGCGACAAAGCCGTTACGGAAGTTGACACTGGCTGTTCACATTCCGGGGGCCCCGACTTTGCTTCACAAAGTACTTGACATAGCAGGCGTCGGGCGCCTATGATTGTTCGCGATGAGCTTGATGCGCTTGGTTTCGCTTGAAACAGAACAGCCGCCGCCGGCGCTGCATGAACGCGCAATGGACAATCTGCGCTACATCCGCGAGACGATGGAGCGCGCCTCGGCTTTCACCGGGATTTCCGGCTGGGGCGACGTTGCCATTGGAGCAACGGCCCTTCTGGCAGCCTTCATTGCCGCGCAGCAGTCATCATTCAAAGGCTGGCTGGCGGTCTGGATTGCCGAAGCGTTGGTCTCGCTCTTGATTGCAGGCTGGTCGATGGATAGAAAGGCGCGAGCCGCGCAACTGCCACTTTTGTCCGGACCAGGTCGCAAGGTTGCATTTAGTCTATCGCCACCGATTTTAGCGGGCGGACTGCTCACCATAGTTCTTTACCGCGCCGATCTAATCGATTTCATTCCGGGAGTTTGGCTGCTGCTTTATGGAACTGGTGTCGTGACGGGAGGAATGTTCTCGGTTCCCATTATTCCCCTCATGGGTATGTGCTTCATGGGGTTGGGAGCAGCCGCGCTGTTTGCGCCAGCGTTTGCGAACTGGTTGATGGCAGCGGGTTTTGGGGGACTTCACATAGTTTTTGGCGTCATCATCGCAAGGAGGTACGGTGGCTAAACATTCTGCGCTAAAGCGAGCAATACAAAAGAGGCAAGACCACGCCGCGAGCGGCCTACTTGAACTCAAAGGCGCTAAAACCAGAAGTCTTGCGCCCGAGCTGGATCGGCTGATTCATGAACGACTACGTCTAGGGATCGTCAGCGCTCTCGCTGCGAACGAGTCTCTGACTTTCAATGACCTTAAGAGCTTGATGAACACAACCGACGGAAATCTCAGTGTGCACGCGCGCAAGCTGGAAGACGCCGGATACATTACTTGCACGAAGTTCTTTGTTGGCCGCGTCCCCAAAACGGAATACAAGTTATCCGGCGCGGGACGACGAGCTTTAGAGAGTTATCTCAATCATATGG
>JAIVJP010000309.1 GCA_020199975.1 Acidobacteriota bacterium | reverse complement strand
ATAGAAGGCACGCTCAGACAAACTCGACGCGCACTCGCGCCTTCAATAGTGACGGGCAACAGCGGCATCGGCGTTACCTTCTTCTCGATGGCGACCAGCAACATCGCTGTCCCCCTTAACCCGCACTCGATTCCGCCGGGTCAGAACACGCCGGTGCGCTCATTCGCCGAATTCGCGTCGGGACTTACGACTGGCAAGTCTGTCAACGGCGTGACGCTCTATGAACTCCCCGGACAGACACCCATCTTCAATGAGCCGGCGACAATCCCCATGCTGCCCTGGAAGTCTGCGCCGACCCTCGGTCACCTCATGGGATTTGCGAAGCGAGCCGACACTACTCCGCTCGACACGGCCAGCGTGACCATTCAAAACCTCAGCACTGACGCGACCCGCAACTCAGCCACTGATGGCAACGGCTTCTTCGGTGGGGTAGATTTGGCGCCTGGGCAGTATCTGGTCAAAGTCGAATTGGGCGCCGAAACGCTTTACTCTTGTGTAGCCACCGTGACGGCCGGCAACGTCACGAGGGCCGACGCGGGGGTGGATAATACCGCCCCGGTGACCACAGCGACCTTAAATCCTCCTGCTCCTAACGGCTCCAACGATTGGTATACGAGTGACGTAACAACCTCCCTCGACGCTGCGGACTCATGCGCGGGAGTGGCGAGCACCTTGTATTCCATTGATGGCGGCGCAACCTGGCAGCCATACACGGGCAGCTTTGTAATCAGCCAGGAGGGGATCACCAATATCCTTTATCGTTCCACTGACCGGGCCGGAAATATAGAAACGGCTCGTAGCCTAACGGTCAAACTGGACAAGACTGCGCCGACCGTTCAGTTGACGGCTAATCCATCGACTATTAAAGGGAACGATGGAAAACCCGTCGCCGTAACGCTGAGCGGCAATGGCGCGGATGCGATCTCTGGGCTCGCCAGTGTTAGCTATGTCGTGACGGATGAGTATGGAGATCCTCTGGGCATCGCGGCACGCACTCTCAGTGGTCTATCCGCCACCTGGACGGAGACGCTGAATCTGGAGGCGCGGCGCAATGGGAATGATTTGAATGGGCGTCTCTATCGTGTGACTGCCACCATCACCGATCTGGCAGGGCACACTGCGACGTCTACCACGGAAATTCTGGTGCCCCACGATCAAGGGAACAATTAATAACTATAGTGCATGAACTTAAAGTCGAGTTCTTCACGAACAAAAAACTGCGACTGATCGTCAGAAGCGCGTAAGAAGATTTGTAGGGGTGTCCCTCCGTGGGCGCCCCTCCTCACGCAACGAGACTCCTCAAAAGATCACGCGTCTTTCTGTAGTCCTTGGCCAGGAGTCTTTACCCGATGAGGGGCGGTCGCGGAGGGACGCCTCTACAGATTAATCGCCGCACCGTGCCACCCTGGAGGTTCACTTGAGAGGAAACCGGCTGAGCTTAACCCTGCTCATGGTACTCTTCGCGTTCCCGTCGCAGATAGTCCATTCACAGCAGCCCTTCAGGTTTGGCAAAGTCCAGATTGCTCCAGCACAACTAAAGCCGGGGCAGTCAATTTCGCTAACAGGGGATTGGTTGTACAAGCCGGGTTATCTGGTGAAAGCAGGCGAGCAGCCGCATCTCGCCATGGACCTTAGCGGTTATGTGACCGTTCCAGTTCCACAACTACTCAACCGCACGCAATGGTGGTTGGACGACTCTGAAGATTTCAAGGAGTTTGAAGAGGTACGACTTAAGAAGCTGGGCTTCGATACCGAACGCGCAGAAGATGGCTGGTACCAGCTGGCAGTCAATATCCCGGCTCTGCCGAAGAACCGGCGCGTTTTCATCGAATTTGATGGCGTTGCAATGAAAAGCAAGGCTTTCTGCAACAGCCAACTTCTGGGCGACCACGCCGGCATGTTTAGTCGCTTCGGCTACGACTTAACCCCGCACTTAAGAGCCGGACGCAACATTATTTCGGTTTTCGTTTCGATGGAAAAAATTCCGGCCTCGACGCTTTCGCTGGGGCAAGCCGTGACCGTGAACCTAACCGCTTCCAAGATCCTGACGTTGAGCAAAGGCATGTTCGGGCCCTTATCGCCGGACGCGAACAATCGCAGTTACGATCTGCACGGCATCTGGCAGCCGGTGAAGTTGGTCGTGCGCGATGCTGCAATGATTGATGATGTGTGGTTCATTCCATCGCTCGAAGGCGCTCGTGTGCAGGTGGAAGCGCGCAGCCTTTCGGGCGCGCAGTCCGCCGTTTTACGAGCGCGCTGGACGGACACAGAGACGGGCAAAGTCTTTGCGACGACCGAACCCGTCAACGTGCAATTGGGCGAAGATAATGAGACGCGGGATTTGACGCTGCGAGGCGTGCAGCCGAAGTTGTGGACGCCCGCCGACCCGAATCTCTATCGTCTGGATGTGACGCTCACATCCGCATCCGGCAAACAGCTCGACCATTGGACGCGCAAGGTCGGCTTTCGCACGTTTGAAGCGCGCGGCAACAAGTTTTATTTGAACGGCAAGCCGTACTGGCTGCGCGGCGCGAATCAACTCCCCTACGGCAAAAACTCCTGGGACACGGCGTTGCCGCGCAGATTGATTCAGTTGATGCACGACGGCAATCTGCGCGTGACGCGGACGCACGCGACGCCCTGGAACGAAGCGTGGCTCGGCGCGGCGGATGAGATCGGATTGGGAGTGAGCGTCGAAGGCATCCGCCCCTGGGCGCTGGCGGGAAAAATCGGCGCGACGCCGCCCGGCATGTTCGCGCACTGGTTGATGGAAAATGAGGATGTCATCAAGCGCGGGCGCAATCATCCGAGCATCTTGTTATGGACCGTCGGCAACGAGATGCTCTTGCGCGACGGCAAGAACTTGGAGAAGTGGAAACAACTTTCTGAAGTCGTCAAACAGACGCGCCGCCTCGATCCACATCGTCCGGTCGTCGCCGATTCGACTTATCAACGAGAAGCCGATTTCTACAACGAGACGCTCAAGCCGAACAACATTGACGACGGCGACGTTGACGACATACATCGTTATCGGGGCTGGTACAGCGATTCGCCTTTTGTGATTGACACAGTTGCGGACATCAAAGACCTGACGCCGAACCGCCCGCTCATCGGGCAGGAGATGTCCACAGGCTATCCAGACCTCGACACGGGGCTACCTGTATTGCGCTACACGAGAGATTTACTGACGCCGCAGGCGTGGGTGGGGCAGGACGCTTACCCCGGCAGCGATCCGGCGGTCTTTCTCGAATACAATCGCGCCGTGACTAAGCGCTGGGCGGAGCAGTTGCGCTTCCAACGCAGTGACCGGACGGCGGGCTTCATGCTTTTCTCCGCCGAGTGTTGGTTTGCGCACAGCTACGATGCGCGCCTCGTCGCGCCGTATCCCGTGTATGAAGCGGTGCGTGATGCGTGGTCGCCCGTCGGCTTGGCGTTAGAGACGGGGCGGCGACGCTTCTACGCGAGCGAAGAGGTTGAGACCGCCGCTTTCATCACGAACGACGACGAGCAGTTCCGCGATCTACGTGGGTTGACGCTGCGCGCGGCTTTCGTTGATGAACGAACGGGAAAAGAAGTGGCTGCAACTGATGCCATCAAGATCGAGAGTCTTCCTTACTACGCGACGCTGCGTCAGCCGTTGCGCCTGCGCGTGCCGGAGATGAAAGAAGCGCGCCTCAACCTGAGTCTCGTCTTGCGACTCACTGACAGCACAGGAGAGGTCAGCCGCACGCTCGATAGAGTCGAAGTTTTCGCTAAACCTGTTCAGCTCGCCGCGCCGTTGGCGAACAGCCGCGCGGCGACGCTTTCGCTCGGAGAGGAATTGCGGCAGTTCATCAACGAGGCGCGAGTCTTTCAAAATGTTTCGGATGAGATGCCGGCAAATGCAGAAGCCTCTCTCGCCGTCCTGCTCATTGGCGGCGGAGACGCGCTGAAAGGTTTGGGGCGGGGCGGGCGCGTGCGTGAATTACTCGAACGGGGCGCAACGGCGATTCTGTTTTCGCCGGGCAAGGGCGTTGTAGATTTGTTCCCGAACGACGTGTTAAGCGTCAAGAATGTAGCGGGCGAATACGCTGACTATGCGCCGTCCGCCGGAACGAAATTGACGGAAGGGTTGCGTGCGATGGACATCAGGTGGTGGGGAAGAAAAGATGACTGGCGCGTCTTCGTCGCCAGCAGCGCGCATCGCCTGAAGTCGAAAGGTACGGCGCGCGAACTCATCCGGTTCATTCCAGCACACGGCTACATTCCGGCGGAACGTGTGCCGGAGCAATATCTGACCGTGCTGTTTGAGATTCCGGTCGGACTCGGTCGCGTGTGGGTCTGCGACCTCGACATGGAAGAATCCGTTGCAGTTGATCCGGCGGCGCGTTCGCTCATGCTCAATCTCTTACGCGCTGCCGCAGATTCTTCGTCAACGAAAAATCTGCCCGTTGTCCCGTCGCATCAAGAGAGCATGGCTGTGAGACGCAAATCAATTACGAAGTAGTGAGGTGCGTGAAGGAAAGCTAAGCCGAATGCTGCGTTCGAGTATCACCGTTTTCGTTCTTATTCTTAGTTGGCAAACCACCAACGCGCAGGAATTTATTCCGCTCTGGGATAAAGCCATGATGCCCAATTCCCGGGACCTCAAGCTCGAAGATAAAATTGAGAATGAGCGGATTTCTCAGGTTGGCATTCCGGGGATGTACGCCTTCTTCCCTGCCTTGCAGGAGAACAAAGGAGGGGCGGTCGTGATCTGTCCTGGCGGCGGGTACAGTCATCTCGCTTACGTCATCAGCGGAACGCAGTTAGCCAAGTGGTTCAACTCGATGGGCGTGAGCGCATTCGTACTGAAGTACCGCTTGCCAACTTCGCCTGACTTGAAAGAGAGACAACTCGCGCCTTTGCAGGACGCGCAACGCGCGCTGCGAATCGTTCGTGCAAATGCCGAACAATGGGGCATCAAGCCGGACAAGATCGGAGTCATGGGAACCTCTGCGGGCGGTCACCTTGCCGCTACGCTCGGAACCGGCACAGAAGATGTTTCAGCAATCGGCGACGCTCTGGATAAAGTCCCTTTCAATCCGAATTTTATGATTCTCGTTTCACCGGTCATCAGCATGGGAATCTACGCCCATGCCGGAAGCCACAAAAATCTTCTGGGCGCAAATCCTGCAAAAGATTTGATTGAAAAATATTCTGCGGAACTGCAAGTGAAATCTACTACGCCGCCGGCATTCATCGTTCACGCTTTTGATGACAAAGGGGTCAGCGTTCGCAACAGTCTGTTGTTTTACGAGGCGCTGTTGAACAAAAACGTTGCGGCGAGTATTCACATTTTTCCGCAGGGGGGGCACGCCATCGCGCTGCGGAACAATCCCGGCTCGACCGGGCAATGGACGAATCTTTGTGAAATGTGGCTCGTGGAAATGGGCTTTATTCCGGCGATTAAGAAGTAACTGAAGTGACTTAATGAGATCAATTTCGCCCATCTGTTTGAAGAAAGGCAGACGCCGATGCAGGAACGTGAAGAGAAGATTTCTTGCCGCCATCATCTGCGCGCTCCTGAGTGGCTTTCTGTACGAGAGTGCGACAGCGCAGGAATGGTCGCCACCGGTGCGCGGCTCGTGGGTGAGGGACGGAGCGGCGCAAGCGGGTGATGTAGTTTTAGTCGACCGAAAGGCAGGCTGTGAAATCATCGTTTTGGAAACAGAACACTCCGCGGTCAAACAGGCCGCCGCTTTTCTCGCTGCCGACATCGAGAAGATCAGCGGCTTCAAATCGCAGGTTGTCTCAACACCAAGCGGGCGGCGCGTTGCCATTCACTTAGTGACTTTAGGCAACGGAGATGTTCCCGAACAAATTGCACAAGCCAAACTGCGCGACCAATGGGAAGCCTCTCATATTCTCACCAGCGAGAACACAGTCTGGCTTGTCGGCGCAAACTTCCGTGGGACGGCGTTCGCCGCGTACACGTTGAGCGAGCGACTAGGCATTGATCCGCTCTATCATTGGACGGGTTACACGCCTGACAAGCGTCCGAAGTTGGTGTTGAAAAAGACCGACCACTTAACCGCCTCTCCGACAATCAAATATCGCGGGTTGTTCCACGACGACGAGGATATTTTGCCACGCCCATTTGAGGATAGCGGATACCCTCTGCGCATCGGCGACGTGCCGACCGTGTGGTACGAACGCTTCTTTGAGACCGCGTTGCGCCTGCGGCTAAATATGGTCGCGCCCTACACACGCGCGCACCGTCGTTTCGAGGTGCAGAAGCTCGCCAGCGATTGGGGATTGTTTTACACCTCGCATCATTACGACATCTTGCTCTCGAATCCGTTCGGCATCGAACGCTTCCGTTTAGGCAAAGCGCGCAACGCCGGCACGACTTGGGATTGGCTGACGAACAAGGAAGGAATGCTCAATTACTGGCGCGGCGGCGTGTTGGAGAACCGCGATCTTAATGCCATCTATCCAGTCGGTTTGCGCGGCACGGATGACCGCAGTTATACGTTTCCGCCGAACATGAGCGAAGCGGAGAAATCGAAAGTCTTTCAAGAGGTCATCGAAACGCAGGTTCGCACGACGAAGGATTTGCTGCCGAGGGATAAGCAACCCGTTTTTCATTTCACGCTCTACACCGAAATGCTCAGGAAGTATCAAGAGGGTAGTTTCGATGTTCCCCCAGACGTGATCATCGTATGGACGGACAACAACGACGGCGAGATGCGCGCGCTGCCGCAGAAAACGGGCCAGTGGAAGCACGGCGTCTATTACCACCTTGCTTACTTTGGAGAGAGGACGAAGCAAGTCACGCACACGGTTACGCCGCAGCGAGTCGCGCTTGAGTTTAAGAAAATAGTTGATGCGAAGGCGACGGAGTATATGCTGGTCAATGTGTCCGAGTTCCGCGAGTTTGCGATGGAGGCGCGGATGATTGCGGACATTTGTTGGGACGCTCCGACGGCTTTCAGTCGACCCGATGCCGCAAAGCGATATGTTGATTGGTGGAGTCAGGAGTATTTCAGTGCAGCAGCAACGCCTGATGCGGCACAGTCTTATGCAAGCTACCATCAACTGATTGACGCGCACGACAAGCTGTGGTTCGGCGCAGATAAGTTTCAAGATGTTCTTGAACGGCTCGGCCAAAAGATCAACGGCAAACCTTATGAACCCGTTCCGCGCGAGACGCTGGCGGCGCTGAAACAACGCGATG
>JAIVJP010000252.1 GCA_020199975.1 Acidobacteriota bacterium | reverse complement strand
CGCGTAATACACTGCAGGGCGACTTCCTGTGGGCTGCGGGGTCATCTAGTCCACGAACCGCCGCCGTTCGCTGGAAGAACTTTCTTGTCAGGTATGGCGACCGAGAACTAGACAGCGCGATTCAGCCTCGGCTCATCTCGATAGCCAAATACGAGTTGATGCGAGTCTATTACTTACTCGGCAATATCCGAGCCGCGGATCAGATCTTAAAGGAGCTTGACCCGCTCAAGTTGCTTGGCTGCACTGCCGCAGTCGCGAAGGCATGCATTGATGAACTTAAGATTATCCATTCGTAAAAGGCCATCAAACCAATACTCAAACTCAAGTCGACCGGTGACGGAGGAGATTTATTCAATGCACGCGCCACGATTCGTGAGTTTTTCAACCCTTCTCCTATTGTAAAGAGTTGAAAAGTGACCTACTACGCCCTCCTGATGCGCGCTCGTTGCCTGCATGCTCGAGAGCCCGTTATAATTCCTGCGTTTGAATAAATCCGATGAAATAAGATCAGCCCTGGCCGCACCCACCACGCGTTCAAAAAATGGTTTGCGCGGCATCTTGCTTCCGTTTACCACTCCTTTCAGCCCAACAGAAGAACTTGATAAGGAAGGCCTTCGTCGCAATATCAGGAAATGGAATGCTACGGGAATCGTAGGCTACGTTGCCCTGGGCTCTACCGGTGAACGGGTTAACCTGGACGAACGCGAATGCGCAAAAGTGATTCACACAGCGCGAGAAGAAATTCCGCGGAATCTGGAATTTATAGTTGGTGCAGGTCAGCAGGCCACTCGTGCCACAATCGCTGAGATTAAACAGGCCGCAGCCGCTGGAGCCGATGCCGTACTCGTAATCACCCCCCACTTCTACCGGCCGGCAATTACGCAGGGGGCCCTGGTTACTCATTTTACGGCCGTCGCCGACGCGTCACCTGTGCCGGTGATTCTCTATAGCATGCCTGATTTGACCGGCATCAAGATCGAGACGGTAACGGTCGCACAACTTAGTGCGCATCCGAACATCGCCGGAATCAAAGACAGTTCTGCTGATATAGCCGGTTTCCAGAAGACCGTGACCTTGGTCCCCGAAGATTTCACACTGTTGACCGGGAATGGAACCGTTCTCTCCACCGCGCTCGAGAATGGAGCGGGTGGCGCAATTCTGGCTGTCGGCTGCGTGGCCGCAGCGCTGTGCCTCGAGATCTATCGTTTAGTTGAGGTCGGAGAATACGATAAAGCCGCAGCTTTGCAGGAGAAACTGACTCCGCTTGCACTCGCAGTAACGAAGCGCTACGGTATCGGCGGGCTCAAAGCGGCGATGGACGTGATTGGTTTCACCGGGGGAGCGGTGCGCGCCCCGCTAAAACCAGCGAGCGCGGAAGCTCAAGCGGAGATCGCAGCGCTGCTTCACGAGCTGAGAAACGAATTGGTTTTGAAACTGAAGCCAGGGGCGAACGGGGCGAGTTTACAGGAGTAGTGAGACCGTGAGCGCGACAGAATCCGCTTGTTACAGTACACCTGAAGAGTCGGGTCTGCAAGTCGAGACTCTTTCCTTCGAACGCATTCCTCATCAATCACGCCTCTTCCTGGAGTATCTTCGCGATCCACTAGCGCTACGCCGATTCTACCCGTCAGCAATCCGATTTCATCACGAACTGCCACTGCGAGCGCCGGAAGTGCTCGCAGCGCATACGATTGACCGCCAGGTCCTCTGTGGCGCACTCTCCGAGATGAACGTGGCGTGGGGTGCCGGCGCGGAGACGTTAGCTAACATTGAATTGTTGCGCGACGCGGACTGCCTGGCCGTTGTCTCCGGACAGCAAGCAGGGCTGGTCACTGGTCCACTGTACACGAT
>JAIVJP010000527.1:1178-3037 GCA_020199975.1 Acidobacteriota bacterium | reverse complement strand
TCTAATAAGAACGTTAAGAACAATATTTGAGCGTTGTGAGGAGTTGAGGTATACGTGGTGTCGCCTGAGTTTACAACCCGGTCGCTACCTCGCGGTTCTGACAAAGCTGAGGCTTCGGGCACATTAATCAGGCGCCTCCAGGATCCCTCTGTTTCACCGAACCTGGCCCGTTCACCCTTTGATTGACCTCAGGGTCGCCGTCATAAATGACCTGAGAAGGACCAGAGACCGTAACGTTCAGCACGTTGCTGGCAAAAACTTCAACCTTCGCCACGCCCTTCGAATCTACCTCAGCTCTGGACGCGCGCAGTTTATGAGCATCGACCTTTCCGGCGCCGTTAGCATCGATTTTCAACTCTTTGGTCTCGCCGCACACCCGGATTGTCGGCGCACCATTGGAATCAATATCAAACTTGTCATTCTTGAGACGTGAGACCTCGATTGTGCCGGCGCCATTTGCCGAGATGCCCTCGATGTTTGGCACCGAGATCTTTATCTTCATCGGTGTGCGAGTAGAGTAGCTACCAACATTATTGATGCGCAGCACTCCGTTTGAAACGTCGGTGCTGACCATCGGTAGAAGATTGTCGTCGCCTTCAATTTCCAGAGTTTGGGCTTGCTGGCAAACCACGTCGATCTCGAAAGCTCCGTCGGTCGAAATGGACGTAAAGGAGCTCAACTCTCGCTTTTCGACTTTGCGTACACCAGAACCCGTGACGCCGTGCATTTTGGCGGCATGGTGACAACCGGTGACGAGCGAGCAAAGAATTGAGATGAGTAATACCTTCTTCATCTGTTCTCCTATTGGATTGCGGCGAACTCGAAGTGAGTCACCTACCGCCGGCGTTCTTCGCGCGAGTATTCAAGCGTGCGGGTTGTGTTCTCGGTAACGCTGGCCGACGGCTCAGCTAACGATAGGGGTTGAGGGACGCGAAACTCGGCCGGGATTACGGCTGGGTTGGGCAGCGCCATAGGCTCGCGTTTTGCATTCGTGAGCCGGCCCAGCTGCCGGTAAAGGAAAATTTCTGAGAAGGCGCAAATAAAAAAAGTCAGGAACATAAAAAGAACGATCAGTTCTTCGCCAAATCCGCCTTCTCTCTTCAACGCAATTGGTCCCCCGAGGAGGAGCCCCATGGCGGCCATTGCCACCAGCACCATCGCTGTCACTATCGCACTAATAGCTCCGATCTGTCGGGACTCGCTGCGTTCTTTCAGGCTGGTGCCGCAGCGATTACAGAAACTCAGTCCCGGCGCGATTGGGCTAGCACAACCTGAGCAGTACATAAGTGATCCTTTCAGCGTGAAAAAGACTGGCGCGCGGCGGTAGGCGCTTTATCGTTCACCAGTGTAGAACGGCTGAGGGCAAGATTAGGTTCCCACCAACTCGGGTAGCACTGCGTATGGCATGCGAAAAAAGGGTTGCCACTCAATCACAGAACCGAGGAGCGGTAGCGACCGGGTTGGTGCGATACCATTCAAGCCGTAAGAAAGTCCAGATCTTAAAGTTGTTGACGCTCGCGTAACTGAACCCGGTCGAACCGCTCCTCGGTTCTGAAATTGACCGGTATTTCCCAACTCGCTCAAACTGGACCATACCAAAACTGCCTTAGCGTCCGGGCACATACGTAAGCCAAAAATAGATCACCTGGCCAACCCCAATGAAGAAACCGATTATGGCGCCAAAGAGCTCAATCGTCTTAAGGTGCTGGGCTGCCACCGACAGCACCAGCGTTTCAAGCTTTTCAACAGGGTACTCGGAAACCTTCTTGCGCACGAGGCCGCCGACATCAAATTCTGCAATGGCCGTGGGCAGACGCTCGCGCGCGGCGGCGGTGATTCGCTCAACGAGAGCCGCACTC
>JAIVJP010000527.1:0-1142 GCA_020199975.1 Acidobacteriota bacterium | reverse complement strand
AGGATATCGAGCAGGCTGGTGGTAAGAAAGTTCTTGAGACGCGTTGCGGAATCCGGTTTGATTCGTCTGAGCGCCAAGTCCAGCGTTTGCGAACGCAAACTTGTGAGCGCATCTCTAACATAGGCAGAGACCGATTGCGTCAGTTCCGGACTTTGGGCCAGCTCGAGAATTCGATCCGCCACTTGTATCTTCATCAGCTCAAACTTCTCCGGCTCTATCTGGCCGATAATTACATTTAGCGGACGCGCGAGTAGACCGTCGATAGTCGAGTTCAGAAATGCTTCGGCTTCCTGCGCGAACGCCGGACCGCGCAGATATTCTTCGACGCGCTTGGGTAGCGTCTTATTGATCAACTCATCTACTTCGCGGTGAATACGGTCGCGCGAAATGAAAATCTTCTTGATCAGTGAGAGCTGCTGGTAATAGTCATCAACCTCGCGTTTGATCAGCGCGCCCATCTGTTGTCGAGTGTTCTGGCTGGTAGCAATATCGGCAAGATGATGGACGATGGGCGGGACTTGCTGGTCCAGGCGCTCTTTGATCAAAGCGACGGTTTCGGGAGTGAAGGTATCGGCGAGCGTGGCATTGCTCCGGGCGAGATCATCCAGACGTCCCGAGATGAACTCCCGCACTTTTCGCTTGAACACTTCTTCGCTAACCAAATCTTGAAAGCGTTCCTCTAGGAAGCGCGGGATCTGCTCGAGTGCATGATCGCTTAAAGTGGCGGCAATTGGGCGCGCCAATAGCTGGTCGATTTGTCCATCCACAAACCGCGCAATCGCCGCGGCTGTCTCCTCACCCTTGAGCATCGCAGCAATATATTCAGCCAGGCGGTACTGCAAGGCGGAAATCGTGTCGAGTACAGGTGTGCGGGCGCCGGCCGGCAGCGCGTCGATGAATGATGGGTAAACAGTGGCCAGCAGATCCGCAGTATGGGCGTTAACGAAATCCTCAACCTTGCGCTGGAAAAAATCTGTCTCGAATAGAGCATTAAAAACTGTCTCCTGCGAAACAAGCTCGTTCCCGACGGCATTGCCGATAGACTGGGCCAGCCGCTCGCGGTGCCGCGGGATCATTCCTTGCGGCCAGACCGTAATACCCAGGATCTTAACTGGCTGATAAGGATGAAAGAGCATCCATAT
>JAIVJP010000526.1 GCA_020199975.1 Acidobacteriota bacterium | reverse complement strand
GGCAACCTAACCTCTGTGCAAAAGGCCTTCACAATGATGATGCAGGGATCTGACGTGCTTGATGCGGTAATTGCCGGCGTCAACATCTGTGAACTCGATCCCCTTGATGACAGCGTGGGATACGGCGGACTGCCAAATGCCGATGGGGTAGTACAGCTTGATGCCTCATGCATGCATGGACCCAGGAAACGCGCCGGAGCCGTGGCATCGCTGGAAGGTGTGCGCACGCCATCGCTGGTTGCAAAAGCGGTTCTGGAAACTACTGATCACCATCTGCTCGTCGGCAAAGGCGCGCAGATGTTTGCGCGCAACATGGGGTTCAAAATCGAGGACGATCTCAACACTGAGAACTCGCGCCGGTTATGGCTGGAATGGAAGCGTCGCACCGATCCTTCCCACTATCTTGATCCAAAGACCCGAGCGGAAGTCTGGCATCGCGAAGGGTTGAAGATGATAGCCGAGGGACTAGTCGACCGGGACCACTATTACGGGACGATCAACTGCAACGGGATAAACTCAAAAGGTGAAATCTGCGGCGTGACAACCACCAGCGGGCTGGCCTGGAAGATTCCCGGCCGAGTGGGTGATTCGCCCATCCTGGGAGCGGGCCTTTATGTTGAAGGCAGCGTCGGCGCGGCCGGCTCAACCGGACGAGGCGAAGCAAACCTCTATAACCTATGCTCGTTCCTGATTGTTGAGGAAATGCGTCGCGGCGCCCGTCCGAAAGACGCCGGCATGGAGGCGCTCAAACGCATCAAAGCAAACACCATTGAGAAAAGACTTCTTAACAGCAGAGGAAATCCAAACTTCGGCATCAACTTCTACATTCTGAATGCGAAAGGCGAATACGCCGGCGTCACAATGTATGAAGGCCCGTCGTTCGCGATCTGCAACGATAAAGGCCCACGAACGATAAAGAGCGAGGCGTTGCTAACGGGCAAGCCGACTGATTAAAAGGAGTTTAGGTACCTGCCGGTCAACACCAGCTGAAAACAAAACGATCCACCAAACCACACGAAACGGCACGAAATGGATGCTTTGATTCGAGTTACTTCGTGTGATTTCGTGGATCGTTTTATTGCTTAAGCAGAGCTCAATGAAGATGGCACCAACAGATCGATCTCCTAACTTGAAATTTCGCCCCTGCACTCCAGCGGGCTGGTCTGACTTGGAAGAATTGTTTGGCGAGCGTGGCGCTTGCGGCGGGTGCTGGTGCATGTTCTGGCGCCTACCGCGTAGAGTGTTTGACGCCGGTAAAGGCGAGGGCAACAAACGGGCGTTTAAGAAGATCGTGACTGCTGAGCGAGAGCCTGGCTTACTTGCATATTTCGGCAAGGAACCCGTCGGATGGTGCGCCGTGGCGCCTCGCGAGGATTATATTGCGCTCAAGCGTTCACGTATTCTAAAACCGGTGGATGAGCAGGCGGTTTGGTCAATCTCCTGTTTGTTTATTAAGAAGCCATACCGGCGAAAAGGTGTTTCCACACAACTTCTGAAGGCGGCCGTTGAGTTTGCCGCAAAGCGCGGGGCGAAGATCGTAGAAGGTTATCCGGTCGAACCTTCGATGGAGAATATGCCCGATCCCTTCCTATGGCATGGGATACCATCGGCGTTTAAGGCAGCGGGATTTGCAGAAGTACTACGGCGATCAAAGTCGCGGCCAATAATGCGATTTGACGTAGAAAGTTCCACAGGGCGGCGACCACTCCCAGCCGTAATCCCGTAAAGAGGCATCTAAGGGTGGTCAGTCGACTGCGAACCCGTTAATTGTCATGCAACAGAATCCCGTAGGGCTTGCTGATACCACTGCTGAGATTAGACATCCTCAGTTGATGGTATTGCGGCGATTCAGCCCGCTAGCAATCCTCTGTGCATTTC
>JAIVJP010000251.1 GCA_020199975.1 Acidobacteriota bacterium | reverse complement strand
GTCCCTGCTTTCAACCGCGTCGATCCGGTAACGACCTCTGGTCCCACCACGGGCACTATGCTCACTTCCGCAACTCGGGTGATGGGAGAATCCGGCGCGCAAGTAACCGCAACCGTAAAAGCTCCTAAAGACCGCGCATATGTCACCGCCCCGATCGTATACGGCGTTCGTCCTGAAGCCGCTATTCCCACCAACACATCATCTCTCACAAAACCCCGGAGTTCGAGATTGCGCTGGGCCGCCTGTGCGTCGTCTTCTGAAGCCTCAACCGCACGATAGCATGCTTTATATCCACCGGCGATGACACCCTGGACGAGATCAGGCGATACCCCGAAGGTGGGCGGGCATTCCGATGCGTCAAGTATTCCCAGGCGTCCCGACGTTCCCGTCCCTATATAAAAAAGCCGTCCGCCTCCACGCAATTTCTTGACGATTCCGGCCACCGCTTTCTCCACCTGCGGAAGAACATCAGCAACTGCGGCGGCCACCAGCGCGTCTTCCTCATTCATCAGGCGGATGATTTCAGCGACCGAGAGTGAGCTCAGATTTGAAGTACGAGAGTTCTCTTGTTCGGTAATGGGGAGCGGATCGCAACTCATTTTCCATTTGTCATTTTCCATTTATCAGTCGCGGATTTGTAGATCAGTTTTAGGTATCACCCCTAGTTATCAGGTACCTTCCTACTTATCGAAATCGCGGTCACGATTTCCCGACATGACAAGTCAAGGATTTCCATCAATGACACCTGATAAATGGAAAAAGCCAGGGGCGCTATCTGTTGGATGCGCTCACACATGGGCCCCAATATCAACTCACCCCCGGCCGCGAAAACACCGCCGACATAAGCCACCTGAAAACGCTCGGGCTCGAGATTCAGAGTTCGAATCACGGCAGCAACCGCCAAGCCTAATTCGCTTCCCGCTTCAGCCATAATCTCCCGCGCCACCGGATCTTTGGCCTTCGCAGCTTCAATTACTTGTTTGCCAAAACCAGCCAGACGCTCATTGGTCATAGTAGGAGCGTAGATCGCAGTTGAAAGATCTTCGGGAGTTGTTACATGGAAATAAGCGCAGGCTGCCACCATCAGAGAAGTCTTTGGACCGCGCCCATCCGAAGCGTGAGCAATAGCTCGCAAGGCTCGTCGGGCGATCCAGGCGCCTCCTCCCTCATCGCCTGCAACCGGACCCCAACCACCGGCGCAATTCCGTTTACCTCGGGCATTGACTCCACAGCAAATAGAGCCAGTCCCGGCAATCACGACCACTCCCGCCTCGCCATCCGTCGCCCCGTAAAGTGCGATATCCGCATCGCCGACCACTTCCAGCTCGGCAATCCCCAAGCTGCCGAGCGCTTCACGAACGCGTTCGCGCAACTCCGTGCGGCGAGCACCCGCCAGACCGACCTCTGCTGCCAGGATATCTTCGCGGCGGACCTGTGCCGCTTCGCAAGCTTTATCGATGGCTTCGCGCACTGCCGCGGCAGCTCTGGCAATACCCACACGCAAGGGATTTGATGGGCCAGACGTACCCTCGCCCAGTATTCGTCCGTCGGCATCCACGATAACGGCGTGGGTTTTGCTCCCGCCACCGTCGACACCGACCACAGCACCGCGCGATCGCAGGCGCCGGGCTGTCAAGACATCAGTTGATCTGCGCTCAGTGCTAACCATTTTGTCGGGTGGTCGCTTGGGATCAGAATAAGAAGGGAGGACCACCTTTTGCCCATTCTAGGCATAGGTGGTTTATAATGGAAACTAAAAGATTTTATTATTCCGATAACCGAGCGTGATACTGGGAGAAGGCCATGGAAATAAGACAACTGAGGGCTTTTGTCGCAATTGCCGAGTCCGGCACCTTTACCGCGGGCGCGCTGCGGGTGCACGTGACCCAGGCTGCGATAAGCATGCAGATCAAGCAGCTGGAGAATGAGTTAGGCGCAAAATTGTTTGTCCGAGCGCCCCGCCGCGTGATTCTGACAGAAGCGGGGGAGCACTTGCTGCACCGTGCGCGACTCATCCTGCGCGAGCACAACGCCGCTCAAGATGAGATTGCCGAGTTAGCCGGAGCAGAAAGAGGGCGCCTGAGAATCGGCAGTGCGTCTGCCATGGTTACCATGGAGCCGTTACCCAAAATCCTAAAGGAACTTCGCAAGCACCATAAACTGGCCGAAGTCACGGTGGGATCGGGTACCAGCGAATCCCTGGTCCAGCAGATCCTTGCGGGTGAGATGGACCTGGCGTTCGTTTCCTTGCCGGTCGAGGCCCACGGCATACAAACCGAGCGATTGAATGAAGACCAACTGGTCGCCATAGCCTCGCCCCGCCACCGGCTCGCGAAACAACGCACCGTGAGCGCTTATACCCTTGCCGGTGAGAAACTAATTCTCGGCGAACGCGGCGGCAACACACGGAGATTGATCGATCAGTTTTTCGCGCAGGCAGGGGTCACCTTGAGCGTGGCGATGGAGTTAAGTCGTCAGGCGGCAATTCGAAGAATGGTTGAGGAAGACATGGGCGTTGGTATCGTTCCCTTCCAATCGGTGCGTGAAGAGGTTGAGAAGGGTCGGCTAGTGAGATGGTGGATTGAGGGTGCGCAGATTAACTGGGAACTCGGCATCGCCAGACTAAGCGGTGGCTATGAG
>JAIVJP010000250.1 GCA_020199975.1 Acidobacteriota bacterium | reverse complement strand
AGGTATCCTTGTATGGTCATCACGAGTGACACTAATCCGAGCGCGACAAGATACAACCATGTGACGCGGCTTCCGCTTTGCCAGAACGACACGCGCCAGAATGTGATCGCCGCGAGTAGGCCGTAAAAGATCAACCCAAGAGCCATGTGCGCACGCAAAAATGATCTCGCTTCGCCTTCTTCAACCGGCGCTCGCGAAGCCGATGTAAGGCCAGTTGATAAAGTGATGAGCGTCATAACGGCCGAACCGACGATAGTCCATCCTCCGGCAGCGGTGAGCGATGCCTTTCCAAACCAGAAGCCCAGCGCATCGAAAATCAGCGATGCTGAAGTTAGCGCGATGGTGAAGTGAACAAAGATCGGATGCATGGGTGCGCCCATCTTGAACAGACTTATAGCCTGCCTTAGATTCATCACCGGTCCGCCTCTCTCTGTCGGTCTCTTCATCATGCGGCCTTCTGCTCGTCATCGATGACTGGAAGTATGTGTCCACCATACTGGAGAACAGCGATCTTCGCTTCGCGGCCTTGTCGGTTGAAAGCCATGTCCAACGCTATCTGCGGGGTTGCTGCGTAACGAAAGCCAAGCCGTTCGGCCTCTTGCCTCTTTATGCCGGGCGAAACCAGAACGCAGTCGCAGCGATCTACGATCTGCGCAAGATCGGCAAGCACTGACGCACCAACAACGTCGTCAACCTCGCCAGCGTTGACCATCCGCACGATTTCAGGAAAGGGGCGATATCCGATCTCGAGCACATTAGGATGATTGTCAGCAGTGCCTTCCGGATTTGGGGACACTACGATCAACGTGCCGCCATCGCGCACTGCCATCGTGCCGGAATAGAACCCTTTTGCGGATTGCCAAAGATCTCGATCAGCCGGATGCGAATCAATCAGCACGATATCTGCGCGTTGAGGCAGTGACACCGCGTTCAATTCTCGCGACAGTTTGCAACCTGCGCGATGTGCGTGAACCGGGTCGCCGACGAAGCAGCCGGCTATTTTCCCTTGGCGGTCAGAAACCAGATTCGCGATATAGCGCAAGCCGACAAGTCGTGCTGCTTCCTCTATGCGCAGACGCATTGAGTTTTCAGCCACGCCCATGACTGTTTCAGATATGCGCTGTGCGGCTTCCCATTGATTACGCTCCTGCATCTCTCGTCCGGATACTCCCGGGAACGCGATCTTTGCTCCACCGGAAAAGCCTTTGATCCGGTGGGGCACAATAGATCCCAAGCCCATCACGAAATCCGCGTCTCGCAACAGACTGTTCGCAGTCACTCGTGTGCCGTCGCTCGTGCGCCCGAAATCGTGAAGCTCCGACTCGTCTAACCAGCGATGCTGGTGCACCCTAAGGCGACCGTGGAAGTCTCCCAGCTTCCGCATCATTTCCTTTTCGCCCATCTCGCGGTGTGTACCCTGGGCCGTCAAAAGAACTATCTGCTTGTCCAAAACTCCGGCGGCCCATAACTCTCGGACGACGTGGTGAAGGAGGCGCGAGATTGGGGTGCCGCGCGTCCCGTCATCAATCAGGATGAGAACGCGATCGGTTGACTTCACTACTTCGGGCAAGGGCGGCGCTCCATGCGGTTCGCCGAAACCGCGCGCAAGCACTTCTTCTTCGTTCATTCTTGCGGTAGAGCGCGGCGCGTAGACTCCCAGCAGATTCGCGTCCGGTACCACTACCGGCTCGACTAGATCACAAACTAATTAGTGCGAGACCTGTCTCCTTATCCACTTTGCGCTTGAGGTGCTCAGGCGATTCGACGAGGATTACTTCCAACGTGGGCCACACACGAGCCTCAAGGAGATGTCCGCCGTGGGCTGTGCCGTTAGCCTTGCCGACTACGACGTGAGCATGAACCTTCGGGTCGTCACCCTTTAAAACAATATCGCCAACCAGCGAAAGTACTTCGACCTGTTCGTCAATCGTAATTTTCTTATAGTCTTTCCGCTCTCGCTCGAAGTAACCGAGCGTGACACTCTCAAATGCGCCGATTGCTGTGAAGTGGCTGGCCGAGAGGTCGCTATCTTTCGCGAATGCAAGCAGGCCACTTGCAACCTCGTCACCTTTGTCGAAGACGATTGCAAAGGTTTTTTCGCCGTCATTGTGAATCAGTTTTGTTCTCACGTAGACTCCCGTTAAGGTGAACGAGCTCCGACCCTCGGCGAGATGCCATGTGTTTCTTCATCAAGTGCCGGCGAAAATGGTGTCGCGGTTGTATGTCGTTTCTTCCATGATTTCTAATCGTGGTTGGTTCATTTTCTGACTATAGCCGCCGACAAGCAGCTTTGCCCTGTCTTCTGTTCCCTTGAATAGCTGCGCGATCTCGTCAAAGCCTCTTTCGGCCGCGAGCATTCCTGCAGTTTTGCCTGTCGTGATGAACTTCCCTTGCACGTCCGCGCTCCTGGCAAGAAGTGCTCTTACAATGTCGATATCACCGGCGCAGGCGGCCAGCATCAGAGCTGTTGCCCCATCATTAGCTGTGACGTTTACGTCAGCACCGCCCTCGAGTAATGTTCGCACGGTGTCACGATGAAGATTGATAGCGGCAAACATCAAGGCCGTGCGGCCGCAGTCGTCCTTCTCGTTTACATCGGTTCCCTTCTCAAGCAGCGCCTTGATAACCTCAGTGCGACCT
>JAIVJP010000525.1 GCA_020199975.1 Acidobacteriota bacterium | reverse complement strand
GAAAGAACCTTGGCGGAATGAGGAAGAGTTCAGTGAGCCGCATTAGTAGATCGTCGACAAGCCCGCCCGCGTAGCCCGCGATCAGTCCAATCAACACTCCAATAAGTCCGCTCAAAATCGCCACCGTAACGCCAATCGCGATGGAAACCCTGGCGCCGTGAACCACTCCGCTAAAGATGTCTCGTCCGAGATCGTCAGTTCCAAATGGATACTCGGCGGATGGGGGGCGCAAACTGTCGTTAGAAGTCGTATGTGGGTTATGCTTTGCAATCTGATCGGCGAAAACCGCCGCGAAGATATAGAGCGCTAACAAAGCGACTGCCGCGAGCGGGGTGCGCCTGCCTTTGAAGCTGCGCCAGCCGAAGACGTTCCCCAGTGCGCTTTTCTCGGTGGTCTCAGGAATCATTTGCTTGTTCGTCCGTAACGAATGCGTGGATCTAGCGCGGAATACGTCATGTCAACAATGAAATTCACCAAAATGACGCTAACCGAAATCATAAGGAATAGTCCCATCAGGACCGGGTAGTCGCGCATGGCGAGAGCGTCAAGCATCAGCCTGCCGAGGCCGGGCCATGCGAACACTGTCTCCACAAGCACAGCACCGCTCAACAACATCCCAAAGTCATGGCCCACAACCGTGACAATCGGGAGGAGGGCATTACGCAGTGCGTGTCCATAAACCACCCTGCCTTCTGACAATCCCTTAGCGCGTGCCGCAATCACAAAGTTTTCGCCGAGCACGTTCAGCATCGAGGTGCGAGTCAGACGCATGATCTGTGCGACATAGACCACGGCAAGCGTTGTGACCGGCAATACCATGTGACTCAGCACGTCGAGCCCATACCTAATGCCGGTCAACTCCTGAGTGGACGACGACAAATTCTGCGCAGGAAAGAGTTCGAGGCGGAGGGCAAACACGATCAGCAACAAATGTCCTACGGAGAAAGAAGGTACAGAGTAGCCGACCAAGGCAAAAGCATTGATCGAGCGATCGATCACCGAGTTCTCGCGCCGGGCGGCTTCTACACCAAGCACCACACCGGCGATAGACGAGACAACAACAGCACTTACCGTCAACAGGAGTGTGGCTGGGATGCGCGTGATGATGACGCTAATAACTGATTGCTGGTAGCCGAGTGAATACCCTAAGTCTCCGCGCACAACGCTCGATAGATAAATCCAGAGTTGGGTGGTGAGCGGTTGATTCAAACCAAACTTTGCGCGGATGAACTCATAATACTTTTCGTCGCCGCTCTGTCCGGCGAGTAAATGAACTGGATCACCCGGAGCGAGATGAATCAGAAGGAAATTGACGGTGATTAGGATGAGGATCAGGAGAAGCGATTGAACTACACGCCTTATGAAGTACCGACCAGAGATACGCGAAAATATCGATGTCACAGTCGAAGGATGGTAACCGTTTAGCCACGTGGATTGTCGCTGCCGCGCTTGTGCCACTATTAGTGTTAGGGACGATAACACCTCGTTAGTGACTGGTTCAATAATTCGCGCTTAACAGCGAAGCAGTACTCTCGACTAAGTCGATGTTTCTTTCTTTAATCTACCGTGACGAGCAATATTGAGCGCTATAATCCATAGCCGGAAGATTCTGCCTCAGCGGAAAATACCCGCTTGGATTGTTTTGCTGGCTCGTGGAGGTCTGTGTCTATGCTGTTCTTCAATAGGAGTGTTGGTCTTCAGCTGGGCTTTGTGGCTCTCCTTGTTTGCATTCACTCGACTGAGAGTGAAGTGCGAAGTATTCAACAAGCGAACCCTCCTTTGTTGCCACGAAATAGCTCGCTTGAGCGTCAACTTTCGGGCGGTGAAAAGCAGAGTGCGACGGTCGCGCTTTTACCAGGCCAGTTTTTTCAACTCGATATTGAGCAA
>JAIVJP010000308.1 GCA_020199975.1 Acidobacteriota bacterium | reverse complement strand
GTGGGAAAATCTGCGCGCGATACCATACGGGGAAACCAGGTCATATGGTGAGGTCGCCAAAGCGATGGGCCGACCGACGGCCGTACGCGCGGTCGCCAGGGCCTGTGCCACCAACCCGGTGGCCCTGGTTATTCCTTGCCATCGCGTAATTCGCGAAGACCAAAATCTGGGCGGTTATCGCTGGGGTCTGGAACGCAAGGGAGCTCTACTAGAGAAGGAGAGTTCGGTGGCACTTAAGGACCAGACTCGCGTTAAGGTAACACGACACTAACCACCGCAAAGTATTCTAGTTCGAACCTCCACCGCTGCGTTGCTCGCGAATAATCTCAAAAAGCGCATTCAAACTTCGCTCGGCATGAGCCTGCGACTCGGCTAGTTCAGCCATCCTCGTGTCCACGAAGGTTTGGGCGGTAGTGAGTTTGTTTGAGCGGCCGTGAGTTTCGTGAAGCCATTCTCTGTGAAATTAACGAGGCGAAGAACTACGCCTCTATTCTTGTCAATCTTTCCTCGGCCTGGGTATGCAGTTCATTAAGTCGCTGAATGTTGGCGGAGAACTGCGCCTGCTGATTGACAATAAGATCCATCTTTCGCTGTGTCTCGTCATTTGTCATAGCGACTGAGGCCCCCTGCGCATGAACATTGTACACAAAAGCTTTTCACAACAGGCATGACGACATCCAACTCACTCCACGGTCACTGACTTGGCCAGGTTGCGAGGTTGGTCCACATCGCAGCCGCGGCGAACAGCGATGTGATAAGCCAGCAGTTGCAAAGGAATGATGGAGAGGATTGGCGAGAGCAGGTCACTCGAAGCCGGAATCTCGATCACATGATCCGACTCAGATGCGGACATTGTGTCACCTTCAGTCAGCACCGAAATCACTATACCTTCACGCGCTTTCACTTCGACGATGTTGGAATGCGTCTTTTCGTAGCGCAGTTCCGAAGCGCGGTTGCCGTCTTCACGTGTGTTGATGAAAAGCACGGGCAGGCGCTCGTCGATGAGCGCATTAGGTCCATGCTTCATCTCGCCCGCTGGATAGCCCTCCGCATGAATGTAGGAGATTTCCTTCAACTTTAGCGCACCCTCGAGCGCTACTGGAAAATTGATTCCGCGTCCGAGGTAGAGGAAGTCTGTTGAGCGGAAATACTCCTTCGAAAGTTCCTCAATCCCATCAGAATCATTTAGCAGATGCTCGAGTTTTACCGGCAACTCCGCCAATTGTTGCGCGTGGTGTCGCGCCTGCTCGGGCGAGAGTGCCCCACGCAGTTCACCCAGATAAAGCCCGAGCAAATACAACGCAATCATCTGCGATGTGAATGCTTTAGTGGAGGCCACGCCGATTTCCGGTCCGGCGTGAGTGAGGATTGTGCCATCTGCTTCTCGCACAATCATAGAACCTTGCACATTACATATCGCCAGCACCTTCGCGCCCAGTTCTTTCGCTTCCCGCAACGCCGCGATCGTGTCCGCAGTCTCTCCGGATTGAGAGATAACCAGCAACAAGGTGTTTTCATCCATCACCGGATCGCGGTAACGAAACTCCGATGCATAGTCGACATCAACCGGAATGCGCGCTAGTTGTTCGATCATGTACCTGCCGGCCAGACCGGCATGCCACGAGGTGCCACACGCGGCGATCTTGATCGAGCTGAAACGCTGGAAGTCAGCTTCGGTGATGTTTTGCATTTCATCGAGAAAGACACGCCCGGAGTCCAGCGAGATGCGGCCTTGAACTGTGTCACGCAAGGCGCGCGGCTGCTCATAGATCTCTTTGAGCATGAAGTGCTTGAAACCACCTTTTTCAGCCATGATAGGATCCCACGTGATCCTCTGAATGGCCGGCTGAACGGAGTTGCCATCAAAGTCTATGACCCGGACAGCATCCTTTGTGAGAATGGCAATCTCACCATCACCGAGAAAGAAAACGTCGCGCGTGTGCTGCAGAATTGGCGGAATGTCTGAAGCGACGAAGTACTCGCGGTCGCCAAGACCGATCACCACAGGCGGGCCCTGACGGACAGCAATGATCGTGTCAGGCTCCTCGGAGTTGATGATGGAAAGAGCAAAGATCCCACGCAGTTCCAGCGTTGCCTCACGCACAGCCTTTTCAAAGCTATCACCCCGTTTCAAGTACTCCTCGATCAGGTGGGCGATGATCTCGGTGTCGGTTTCGGTTACGAACTGGTGGTCACTGTTGCGCAGTCGCTCTTTGAGTTGCAGATAGTTCTCGATGATGCCGTTGTGAACAACAACAACGCGGCCGGTACAGTCGCGGTGGGGATGCGCATTCTCTTCGGTCGGACGGCCGTGAGTAGCCCAGCGCGTATGACCAATTCCATAAGTGCCGTCCAGCGGACTTAGCCGGATAGACCTGTTTATTACCAACATAACCGACAATTCCGCACATAGGTTCTACCAAGTGACAAGTAACAGGTGACAGGTGACAAGATTCATCGGTTAGTTTATTCCGAATTTTACGTGACGCAAAAGACCAATCAGCATCTGGCCCTGAATTTGTAGGGCCAAGCCGTATTTCTCTTCAGCAGGGAAAAAACTTGGACTTCCGATAGATTTCAGTAACATGTCCACTGCGTTGTTCCGTACATCAAGTTTTTGTGAGGACGCATGCCTTGATTCTCCTTTCGAGAAGTGGGTTGTTAACTTATCACCTATCACCTGTTACTTGTCACGGTTCTTAAGTTTCTTCTTCACAACCGCAGGAACTCCAGCGACAAGAGAATCGGGGGGGACATCCTTGGTTACGACGGAACCCGCAGCAGTCATCGAACCACTGCCCACCGTGACCGGAGCGACCAGCAGCGTATCCGAACCAATCTTCACATTGTCCTCGATGATCGTTTCGTGTTTGTTCTTACCGTCGTAGTTGCAAGTGATCGTGCCGGCGCCGATATTTGTTTGCTCACCAATAGTCGCATCGCCTAGATACGTGAGATGCATCGACTTTGAACCCCGTCCCACTCGTGACTTTTTGACTTCGACAAAATTGCCAATCGCCGAACCCTCTTCCAATCGCGTATTCATGCGCAGGTGGGCAAACGGGCCGACAGTGCAGTTTGAGTCGACCTCCGAATCCACGATCACGCAATGGTCTTTGATAACTACGTTGGTGCCGATCTTTGAATTTGTAATTCGGCTTCCGGACCGGATCACACATCCGTCCCCGACCACCGTGTCTCCTTCGATCAACACGTCAGGATAAATCACACAGTCGTGGCCAATTTGCGCCTCGGCGCTGACATAGGCGTGAGAGGGATCGATGAAAGTGACGCCCTCCATCATCAGACCGCGAATGGTGCCGCGTCGTAGCAAGTTCTCGAACTCGGCAAGGTCGGCGCAGGTATTGATGCCGGAGACCTCGCGCGCATCTTGATGAAGATATATGGCAATCTCTTCGCCTCCGGCCGCAAGAATCGCAGGCACGTCTGTCAAATAGTATTCGCCTTGCTGGTTGGCCGGCTTAACCTCACTTAGGGCACTGAAAAGCTTGGTCGTCTCGAAGCAATAAATGCCCGAATTGATCTCGCGAATGAGCTTCTCTTCCGGCGTAGCATCTTTCTGCTCGACGATTCGAGCGAAACCCTCACTCGCGTCCCGCACCATTCGTCCATAGCCAGTCGGGTTCTCCAGCTTAACGCTTAGAATCGAACACGCCGCACCGCTGGCGCGATGATAGTCAACAAACTTTTGCAGAGTTTCAACGCGTACCAGGGGGACGTCGCCGGATAAAATAAGCAAGGTCGAGTTTGAATCTTTCAGCGCTTCGCCTGCTGACATAACCGCGTCGCCCGTACCCCGTTGCTGCTTTTGTGTGACAAACGCTGCTGCGTCAACATCACTTCCGAACTCCCGGCAAACTGCCGCCTTGACATCGGCCGCCTGATGGCCAACAACTACATAAATTTTATGGTGATCTAACGCGTGTGCCTTGCGGGTAACATGTGCTATCAGCGGGTGGCCGCCCAACTCGTGGAGCACTTTCGCCTTTTGGGACTTCATGCGAGTTCCCAATCCGGCGGCAAGGATTAGCACATCAAGGGGGCGCTGTTGTTCGTGGGGACTCAAGCGAGATTCTTTCTCAGTTATGCAGAAACAGCCGGTTGTGAGACAGCTGGTTGCCGGCAAGCGATGACCACGCTAGCCAAGCTCTCGGAATCGTGTCGCGCCTTTTCACCCTCAGCAAGAAGCTCAGCGCGAACAACCTCAGTATTTCCATCTACGACCTTGTCAATGGCGTCCTTTTCCAATCCAATCTGGTTTGCACCTTCGGCCGCGTACCGCCGTTGCTGTTCTTCGCTAACGGGTCGGCTGTTTACGATAACGAAATCAAAGTGAATCTCGGGAGCATACTTCTTAACCATTTCGAGATGCTGACGCGCAGTGTAGCCGTCCGTTTCACCTGGTTGCGTCATTAAGTTGCAGATGAAGATCTTCGTCGCTTGGGCATCTCCAATGGCCTGACCTACGCGCGCTACAAGGAGGTTTGGCAGTATGCTGGTGTAAAGGGAGCCGGGACCGACCGTAATTACATCAGCTGTTCGAATAGCCGCAAGCGCTTCTGGCAGGGGAAAACAGTGTTCGGGTTCCAGCCGTAATGACCTGATACCGGAACGTGATGCCGTAATCTGCGTCTCGCCGCGAACCAGAGTGCCGTCCTCCAGTTCCGCCACCAGGCGCACGTCATTAATTGTCGCGGGATAGATGTGTCCCTTGCTGGCCAGTACCTCGGAGGAAAGCCTCACGGCCTCGACAAAGTCTCCCGTGATTTCCGTTAGAGCCGCCAGAAAGAGATTGCCGAAACTGTGGCCGCCCAAGGCCCCGTCGCCGCGAAACCGATAGCGAAACAAGCGAGACAGAAGAGTTGAATCTTCCGAGAGGGCGATCATGCAATTGCGAATGTCGCCGGGGGGAAGCATCTGGAGCTCATCGCGCAAACGTCCTGAGCTTCCGCCGTCGTCAGAGACGGTGACGATTGCCGCGAGGTTCTCAATCCAGACCTCCTCGTCGCGATGTTTGTCTACCCGTTGCTTCAAACCCGCCAGGAGGGTTGAGAGTCCTGTGCCTCCACCTATAGCAACGATTTTCATACCGCCCTTTTTGTCTGGTGAAAAATGCAAGTCTCAGTTCTCCCTCTTGAGCTACGCGTACGCGTATTGAATTGGAATCATACCTAAAAGACGAAGGCTTTCAAACCACTCAGTGAGATTATCGAAAGAATTGGAGGCGGGAGAAAACTAAGGACGCGGTTGAAAGACCAGCTTGTCGAAGTCCGGGTCATTACGTAATGAGGTCAGATCCTGATCGTGCTGTGCTCGAACACGGAGGTTCGGCTGAAGATCCAACGCCCGCTGAAGAGACTGCAACGCGAGATCCACCGAGCCCAGGCGAGCCCGAGTTGCCGCTAACCCATAATGGATATGAGCTGCCTCGGGTTCTCGCTTTAGTGCCCGCTCAAACATCTCTTGCGCGGCTACATACTCGCCGCGGTTAAGTTCAATGACACCGCGGTCGTAAAGCGAGTCAGCATCGCGTGGAAGCATATTCTCAGTACGGAGACGGGCCTCTGCAATGGCCAGATATGTTCGGGCGCGTGCTGCCACCTCCGAGACCTGCGAATACTTGTCCAGCAGCGCGCGAAACTGGTTGCGTGCTTCGCCGAATCGGCCGTGTGTAAACTCTCGATGAGCGCGTTCGAAAGCCATCAACGCCGCAGACTCATCAACCGTAGGTTGGGGACGGAGTGGTGGCGTTACAGTGGTGGGTCGTTGCGCACGGACGGCCGCGAGCTTCTGGGTCTTTTTGACTCCCGGGACCACTGTTTTCTTCAGACGATTTACGCTCGCTTTGGACTTTAGCGCGGACCGCGCAGTCATGCTCTTGGCAGTTTTTGGTGTCTTCTTTTGCGAAGCATTGGGCGTGCGCTTCGCTAAAGGTTTCTTGGCTCGGCTTTTGGATGCTGCAGATTTAGATGTTGCAGGCTTGGAGAGTTTACGGCTGGCACGTTTTGAGGCGGCTGCCCTTCTTGCCTTGGGCCGAACAGACTTTGTCTGCATTGATCGCCCCTTGACAGAAGACTTTGGTGACGACCGGCGCGTTGGGGTTCGCGATGTCGATCGTCTTATGCCTTTGGTCACGTGGCTACTCATTCAGAGGGTTCAAGTTGAAAGGCCGGGTCGGCGCTTGAAGAGCCGCAGGAACCGGACGGAAGCTTAACATAGCTTCCCTTGTAAATCAACGTAAAAAGGGGAGTTGCGGGCACAATTAACTCGACGGGACAAACCCTGACGACTCTCGTTTGGTCAACAGAGAAAAACCCTGAACGTCATTGTTGGCTACGTTAGAAGTGCCAAGGCACCTCTGCGTCACTCACCTGCACCGTCTAAGCGCGAAGGAGCTCCATGAGAAGCGCTTAGACATCAATGCCTTGCGGTAGCAACCCCGTCGCAGAACAGCCCCACCCCCGCGGCTTGCTCATACTATCCCAAAGGAAGCTGTATGAATGACAGACACTCAATCCTGTTGGAGTGACCCACCGCGGATGCACTCTTTGGACCAAGGGGGCCTTCCTCGTCGATTAGGATAGGCAGGAGATAGCCTCAGAGGGCGAATTGGGGAGTCTTGACACAACCAACCTGGCTTCACTCGGGACGGTAACATCGCCGCGATGGGAAGCATGGCTCAGCTAATCGGCGAAAAAGAATTGCCCACTCTTTCGCACGAAGGCGAACGAGAGAGCATCCACATCTGCGTGAACGGTCTGCTTCTGCTCATGATCGTCTTTGAAGAACGTTACAGTCTTGGGGCTCGTGAAGCTGCGTACGACCAACCTGCAGTCCATCTTTGATTCACAGCTCCTCAAGCGCGAGGGCAAACTGATCAATCTCGCCGCCGAAACGGATCAAACACTGTTTTTCGATTTCATGCCCCCTCGAAGTGGGCACCGTCCGACGCTTCAAAACGGCTTCCACCTGCACACGGTACGCGGTCCTGCCCAGGTCTCCACGAGGCTTCCCGTAACTAATTCTTGACAGAGCTGCGTAAACGATAAGCGAGCTAGTCTCACTCGACCGACTTCAGCATCAACAGACCATCCCCGCCATTCGAGTAGTACTTAGGCAGTCGCTGTGTAACGGCATAGCCAAGCTTCTCATAAACCTTCTGAGCAGCGGTGTTTAACGACCGCACTTCGAGTCTCACAAGCCGCACATTCCGCCCGCGGAAACCTTCCTCAACCTGCAGCATAAGGCGCTTTCCTAAGTGGCGACGCCGATGTTCGGGTGCTACCCCGACGGTAGTTACGTGTCCCGTGTGGTCGGGTTCAACAAGTCCGATCACAAATCCGACCATTACGCCGCCGGACGTTACGGCGCGGTAGGAAACGGATTCGGGTACCGTCAAGAGATATTCGAACGTTTCGCGGCTGTAGGCTTCGCCGTCCACAAAGCAACGTTGGTCAAGGTGCCAGCATTCGTCGAGTTGCGAAATGGTGAGGGGTCGCACGTCGTACCTAATTCCCACAGTTGGAACTAGAGTCGGCTCCGAGTGAGGCGGAGTATAGCTATCCGGCTGCGCCGGCTGGATCCACCATCGAGTACGAAATTTTTTAAGTACAGCCATCTTAGAGAAATGTCGTTTTGCTGCCCCTAGTCTAACACCACCGTTTTCAGAAGCACTAGATCAGTAACATGCAGTCGCCGTAACTGTAAAAGCGATAGCCCCGATATGCAGCGTGACGATAGGCCGGGAGCACGAAATCGCGACCCGCGAATGCGCACACCAGAAGGAGTAATGATGACCGGGGGAGATGGAAATTGGTCACCAGCGCGTCAATAATACGAAACCTGTAACCCGGTACAAAAGTCAGGTCCGCTTTAGTTCGCGCAGGTTCAAGCTGTCCCCTGGCATTGACCGAAGACTCTAGCGCCCGAGCGGTGGTCGTTCCCACGGCTATGACGCGTCCCCCGCCCGCCCGCGCATCGTTTATTGTACTCGCAGCCTTCTCGCAAAGCTCAAACTCTTCAGGAGCCACGCGATGCTGAGCGACGTCGTTTACGCGCACTGGCTCGAATGTTCCGTAGCCCACATGAAGGGTGATTTCGGTAACTTGGGCGCCGCGGGCCAACACACGGTCAAAAATTTGTGGAGTAAAGTGCAGGCCAGCCGTGGGTGCGGCAATGGCGCCTTTTTGGCGCGCGAAGATCGTTTGATACCGCTCACAATCTGCCAGGGATGCTCCTGTGGGCCGGCTGATATAAGGGGGTAGTGGAGTTTCGCCTACTTCTTCCAGAACGGCTTCCCACGGACCTTCATACTCAAAGCGAAGTTGGCGGAGGCCATCTCCGGGAGCATCAAGCACATCGGCCCGCAATCGCGAATCACCGAACTTCACGCGTGCCCCTTGCCTCAATCTAGCCCCGGGCTTCACCAGCGCTTCCCAGACTGACGGCCCGAGCTCACGCACTAGCAGAACTTCCACCCGACCACCTGAAGGATCGCGCTGACCAATCAAGCGTGCTGGGAAGACGCGCGTGTTATTGATCACCAGGACGTCGTTTGCGCGAACATAGTCAGGCAAAGACGCAAAGTCTGTATCAAACCAGGCTTTCTTTTCCCGGTCCATTACCAGCATCCGCGAAGCGTCGCGTTGCGGCAGAGGCTGTTGCGCGATTAGCTCCTCCGGGAGTTCGTAATCAAATTCCGAGATATGCATAGGGCAAAGTTACTACCAGCGGACCTCACTCCGGAGTAGAAGCAGAAGCGGTGGCAGGAGCAGGGTAGTGAGGGTGCTCCCGATGGAACACCGCGGTAAGCTGCGCCCCGAACAAAAGGATCAAACTTGAGACATAGCTCCAGGTTAGAACCGCAACCACAGCACCCACAGAGCCATAAATCTGATCGTAATGGAAATAATTCACGCTCCAGGCAAATATGTATTTCGCCAACTCCCACAAGAGACCAGCGAAAAATGCGCCCGGCAGCGTGTCACGGAAACTCACCTCCGCCTTGGGCAGGAAACGATAGACCACGATGAAGAGAACCACGGTGACGAGGTAGCTCAACGCCGCGAAAATGCCTTGCCAGACAGCACTACCGACAGACATGACGATCGGATAACTAGCCATCTGCCGGGGAGAAAGGTTGCCGGCTATTTCTCGTAACCCCACTACGGCCGAAGTTATCAACACTGACAACGCTAGTAACAGTCCAACGATTCCGATCATGCCAACGGTAATCGCGCGACCGTGCCAGAAAGTGCGGGAGGTTGCTCTCCAGATGCGGTTTAAGGCGCGTTCGATCACAGCAAACACCCAGGAACCAGCCCACAGAACAACGATGATACAGGTAATAATCACGCCCGGACCCACGGCGTTGAGTGAGCGAATAGTCTCGCGTAAAAAGGTTCGCGACCCCGGATAGACGTCGACCGCGCGATTAAGGAGGTCCGCCGCCGCTGTGATCTGATTGCTTATTGCGAGCAGCAACAATCCGGGTGCTATTCAACAATGGAATTAACACCCTACCAAAATCTTCAGGGAGAATCGAACAGGCTGGGTTTGTGAGGGGTGGAAGGAATAATGCCAAGATGATCGTAAGCTCGTCTGGTTGCCATACGCCCGCGGGGAGTGCGGTCAAGGAAGCCGATTTGAATTAGATAGGGTTCAATAATCTCCTCGATCGAATCCTTCTCTTCGTGAATGGAAGCCGAAATGGTTCCCAAACCCACTGGCCCGCCATTAAACTTCTCGATGATTGTCAGGAGCAGCTTGCGGTCCATTTCGTCGAGACCGAAGGTGTCTACTTCCATGCGGTTGAGCGCATCGTGGGCGATGTTTTTAGTGATGCGGCCGTCGTAATCAACCTCGGCGTAGTCGCGGACCCGCCGCAGCAACCGGTTCACAATACGCGGTGTACCTCTTGACCGTCTGGCAATCTCGCGGGCTCCCTCGTTGTCTATCTCCACTCCCAAAATCTCCGCCGAGCGTTTGCAAATCACTTCCAAGTCCTCGTGTGGGTAGAAGTCCAGATGAAATACGATGCCAAAACGACCGCGTAAGGGAGCCGTGATCAAGCCCGCGCGAGTCGTTGCTCCAACTAGCGTAAACTTCGGCAATTCCAATTTGATGGACCTGGCCCCGGCGCCCTGGCCGATGAGTAAATCCAGGTTGTAGTCCTCCATCGCTGGATACAATTTCTCTTCGAGGGCAGGAAGTAGACGGTGAATCTCGTCGATGAAAAGCACGTCGCCTTCCTGCAGATTGGTTAGGAGGGCGGCAATGTCGCCAGCCTTTTCAATGGCAGGTCCGGCGGTCGACCGCATCTCAGCACCCATTTCGTTGGCGATGATGTTGGCGAGGGTCGTCTTGCCGAGACCTGGGGGCCCTGTCAACAGCACGTGGTCGAGAGCCTCTTTGCGGCCCAGGGCGGCTTTCATGTAAACACGGAGGTTCTCTTTGACCTGACGCTGTCCTATGTACTCAGAGAGCCGTGTGGGGCGTACGGTCAGTTCAAACTGTCGCTCGTCGTCATTTAGAGCTTCGTCACGCACTCGGGCTGGTTGCTCGGTTGACATGTTTAGATATTCCGCTGCTCGAATCGTAAGGCCTAAGTTGAACTAAAGCAAAGAGTCGCTCGAAACGGTGAGTGCGGTCATCCTTTTGCGAGTTTGCGAAGACTCTGCCGCAGAATTGACTCCACAGACACATCGCCACCTTCGCTGAGTGCACCGTTGACGGCTTTCTCAGCCGCGCTGCGTTGATAACCGAGATTTAGAAGGGCCGAAAGCGCGTCGGAGCGTACCGAGTCCTCTGTTGGTGGGGCTGCCGCTTCAGGCTGAGCGCCTAACTCTTCTTCCAACTGCGGTGAAGAAAGCGAAGCAACCTTGTCCCGCAGCTCCATCACCAGCCGCTCCGCAGTCTTTCTCCCAACCCCGGGAATCAAAGTCAGCCGAGCTAGATTGTTGGTACGGATTGAAGCGATCATCTCATCGGCGCTCATGCCCGAAAGCAAAGTGATACCCAGCTTCGGGCCGATCCCGCTGACGGAGATTAGACGCAAGAAGAGCTCGCGTTCGCGAGCGGTCTTGAAACCATAGAGTTGCAGCGCGTCTTCGCGGACGTGCGTGTAGATGCGGAGCTGGACACTCGCGCCGGGCTCTTCCAATTCGTAAAAAGTCGAAATGGGAATCGTGACTTCATAACCGACGCCAGCGACATCAAGTATTACCGAAGTCGCCTGTTTGGAGAGAAGTGTGCCGGAGAGATGTGCAATCATTGACGTACAAAACAAAGTCGATGGGGGCAAGTCTCGTTAAACGCACGCGATTGTAGTTGATGCTCCCGCGATTGAGCAATGAACGTTAATCGCGCAGCTTCCACTGGGACCTGGATGATGCCACTCAAACGTTGGGAGTGCGGTGGAAGCGCAGTGCGACACCACTTTGGATGGTCGAGCGAGTCGCGAATCCAAAGCGCCGTCGCCACTACGCTCTGCCGGCGCACTCCACAAGTCATGCCCTTACCATTGATCTCGCATTAGGGATATACTTCCACCAACAGGCCCTTAATGAAATCAGAGAAAATCTCAGAACTCACAACTAACCGGCTCAGCGTTTACCTGCGCTGTTTGAATACGCTCTCAGCGGCGGAGATCAAAACTATTTCATCGCAGGAGCTTGCCGAGCAGTTCAATCTCAATTCCGCACAAATTCGAAAGGACTTAGGTTACTTCGGTGAGTTTGGCGTGCGAGGTGTCGGTTACTTCGTTGAGGAGTTGCAAGCGAACATTACCAAGATTCTTGGCCTGGACAATCCTCATCGGGTAGCCATCATTGGTGCAGGAAGATTGGGTACGGCTCTGGCGAACTATCAGGGATTCGAAAAATCGAATTTCAGGGTAGTAGCCCTATTTGATAATGACGCTTCAAAGATTGGCCAACGCCTGAGCAGCGGCGAGGTTCTGGTGCACGACGTCAAGAAGATTGCTCGGATGGTTAAAGAGGAGGGGGTCGACGTTGCAGTTATTGCCGTTCCCGCTCGAGCAGCGCAGCGAGTCTTGAATCAGGTTATGGCTGCAGGTGTGAAAGCGGTGCTCAACTTCGCGCCGGCGTCTCTCAGCGTCCGGCTGGGAGTGAAAGTCAAAACCGTTGACTTAACAACTTCGCTGGAATCATTATCGTATTTCCTGGCGCGCCCGCAGGCTCGGGTGGTCACCAATGCGCGTCGCAGCAATGACTTTGAAGAGGCTCTTGAACGGAAGGAAAAGGAATTATAACAGGCACTCGGGAATCAATGGATGAGAAAAGCGCTCGTCGCGAAATAGTTCAGATCGGCAATCTGATGTACGAACGCAGTTATGTCGTCTCCTCTGACGGCAACATCAGCGTGCGTCTAGCCGACGGCCGCATTGTCGCGACGCCGACAATGACGTGCAAAGGACGAATGACTGAAGACTGTCTGGCGCTGACAGACGCAGAGGGCAATCCGCTGACTGACCGGAAGGCGTCGAGTGAGTTAGCAATGCACTTGCTAATCTATCGGGAGCGGAGCGACGTAAAGGCGGTTTGCCATGCACATCCACCCCACGGGACGGCTTTCGCTGTCGCCGGGTTGGCAATCGATCAGCCGATACTCTCCGAAGTGATTTTGACACTCGGATGCGTACCACTCGCGTCCTACGGAACTCCTTCGACCGACGAGTTGACCGAGGCTATGCGTCCGCTCGTGAAACACCATAACGCGCTCCTAATGGCTAATCATGGCGCCGTCGCTTATGGCGCGGATTTGTGGCAAGCGTTCGATCGTTTGGAGACGCTCGAGCATACGGCAAGGATCACGATCCTTTCGCGAATACTCGGTGGCTCAAAAACCCTTCCGGCCGCCGCAATCGAGAAGCTAATTAATGTGCGCGAAGCCGCAGGTTATTTGGGTGAAGGAGCGCGCTGCCAGGCCTGTGGCTACCTTCATGAAACGCAGCTCACGTGTCCATCGGGGGATCGGCCATCAACAGGGTATCGACGACCTTCGGAAAACGGTTCCGGGAAGATTGCACTAACGCGAGAAGAGCTGGTTGAACTTTTATCGCAGGCAGTTAGTCGAGGTGAATCGTGAAACGTGAATAATATATGTAAATGGTAAATGTTAGTGATGAGTAGTAAGGTTGAGACCATTCACTACTTTTTACCCGACTGGAGGAGCTTAGCAGATGCCACAAGAAGCACTGGGTATGGTCGAAACCAAAGGATTGGTGGCGATGATTGAAGCCGCGGACGCGATGGTCAAAGCTGCCAACGTCACACTTATCGGCTACGAAAAAATTGGCGCCGGCTTTGTGACCGCCATCGTCCGTGGCGACGTTGCCGCTGTGAAAGCGGCGACGGACGCGGGAGCTGCAGCAGCACGTCGCGTCGGCGAGCTGGTTAGCGTCCACGTCATCCCGCGGCCGCACGGCAGCGTCGACGAGGCACTTCCCATCGGTCTCAGCCGCGGCTAGGCATGATCATCGCGCGCATCCTTGGCACGGTCGTCTCAACGCAGAAGGACGAACGACTACTCGGCAAGAAGCTGCTCATCGTTCGTCCCATCAATGTAGATGGAACCGACACGACGGGCTACGTGGTCGCCGTAGATACAGTGGGCGCCGGATTTCATGAGCGAGTCCTAGTAGTTGCCGGCTCAAGCGCACGTCTGGCACAGGGCATGAAAGATACCCCTGTTGACGCTGCCATCGTCGGCATTATCGATACGGTGGATATAACTGCCCCGGGAATCGTAAATCGTCAATCGTGAATGAATAAGAAGGCTTCGTACCTATTCACAGTTTCCCATTCACGATTCACGATTCACGTTTTACGAATATGCAACTTGCTCGCGTCATTGGTACGGTAGTGGCGACCGTCAAGAACGAATCCCTCGAAGGGCGCAAGCTACTCGTGGTGCAAACTTTGAACAAGGATCTCGAGCCCTCAGGCAAGCCGATGGTGGCGGTTGACTCAGTTGGGGCAGGTGTGGGCGAGCTGGTTTTCTGGTGTCGCGGGAAAGAAGCCAGCTTTCCTTTCAAGAGAGAAGATACCCCGACAGACTGCACGATCATCGCCATCGTTGATTCGAACGCGCATGTAACGCGTTGATGCCGGGAACGCAGGCATCTTGGTTGCAATAAGCGACGATTACGGAACCGCGAGCGGTAGCGACCGGATGTTAGCACTCAAGATTGGTTGATGGTTCAAACAGCATGCGGGATTCCACACAACTTTGTCAGATGAGTTGAGTGCTAGCATCCGGTCGCTACCGCTCGCGGTTCCGTATTGAGTGGCTGCTTGAGTTGAGCAAGACTTCTCGAGTTTTTCACAGCCTCGGTACCTAGCGAGTTTGAGGCACCGAAAACTAAGGTTAGATATTGCGTAGCATTCGCCAAGTATATGATTCTCGCACGAGTGGTTGGAAACATTGTCGCTACGCAAAAGAACCAGCGTTACGAGAACGCGAGCGTGATGCTCTGCCAGCAGATCACTCCCGAGGGGGAACAAACCGCATACACGGTGCTGGCCCTCAATGCCATTGATGCGGGCGTCGGCGACACGGTGTTGATTGTGCAGGAGGGCTGGAGCGCTTCAACCGCGGCAACCGGAAAGAGCGGTGCCGCCATCGACTCTGCGATTGTAGGCGTGGTCGATCGCATTGATCTATTGGAAGACGAGTAAACCAAAAATCTTGGTTTACTGATTCCGTATTTGATAGGTAGGGGAAAAAGAGGCGGCCAGGATGCCCGCCCTCCAGGGAAATGAGCA
>JAIVJP010000307.1:6039-24612 GCA_020199975.1 Acidobacteriota bacterium | reverse complement strand
GGCCTGCAGGATTCTCTCATCCAGACCAGCCGGTACTGGCACTTCTTCGTTGATATAGGTGTAGCAAGCGCCTATCGAGCGAACTACTTCGCCGGGAAGCTCTGTGCAACGATCGCAAAGAGCAGCATGACGCTCCCAACGATGGTAGAAGGGCGCAGGTAGAAATCCATCCAGGTAATCCGTGAGAGATTCTTCAAACTCTTGGCAACTCATTGCCGCTTCCGGCATCGTCTTCTTCAGGATGCGCGCTTCGAGCTCTCGAGTCGGTCGCGGCACGGCCGCAACCCGGCACGCACGCATCGTGTCTTTGACTTCGCTCAAGGTCTGATGGCAAACAGGGCAGCGTAGAGCATGCTCTGAAAACGCCCTATGCGCAGCAGGGTCGAGTATGCCCTCGAGGTAGTCACTGAGTAGGTTCTCAAAATCTGTACAAAGCATTGTGTTCTCTCTTCCACCCCTCTATCCTTCGTTACTTACTTCATGGACTGCTCAGCGCCCCCGCGTGCAAGTAGTCCCTTTCTGACTAGGCCCGGCTCATCGCCACCACCTTCATCCGCCGCAGTATCTTGGCCAACTCGACGCGGCCTCGGTTGATGCGGGACTTAACCGTCCCTTCGGGGATCCTTAAAAGATCAACAATCTCTTGGTAACTCAATTCCTCTATGTCCCGCAGAATGACGCAGGTGCGTAGGTCGGGTGAGAGCTTGTCAATGCCTGCCTGAACCTGCGCGCCGAGTTCGCGGCGTTCGATTTCCTGTTGCACGGAGCGGCTTGGGGTGTGGAGATGGTAACTGTGATCAGCGAGATCGTCCGCATGATTGTCGTGTGGCGTCCGTTGTCGTTTTCGATAGTCATCAATGATGAGATTGCGGGCCAGCCTCATGAGCCAGTTTTGCAGGTCACCTTGTTTCGCATCGTATTGACCCAGCGAGCGATAAACCCGAACAAAGACTTCTTGAGTTAGGTCTTCTGCGGCGTCGACGCGGGAAGTAAAACGGTACGCAAGATTGTATATACGTCGGGAGTAACTCTGGACAATCTCCTCCCATGCCGCACCATCTCCAGCGCGACACCTGCGAATCAATTCGGCTCCTTGGTTGGCAGCCAACGTTCTTGCAGCCCCCACCTGATGTCTTCTCCGGCTCTGACTGATGCTCAAAGTCTAACTCTGTCCGGCAAGGTGGAAAACTCCTTGTCGAGAGCGGTTACGAAGGCTCAGAAGCGAAAGTTCCGGCAAAGGACAGCCTTAACCCAATCCGGAGCAAAGTTCCTTCATCCAGCAGAAGGCTCATTATTAAATCCGTGAAGGCATTCCTTACCCATTCTTGCCGCCTAATGGGAAACTGTAGTAGCCTCTCTCGGCGGCCCCATATCTTGTGGTTTGCTTTCTAACGAAGTCAAGTTTCTCTACGCCTGCCAGCGGAGCATTCGATCAAGTTGAAGTCATCATCGCGCAAATACATTGAGTTTGGCGCGCTTTGTGCTCTCGCCGTTGGCATTCTCTGGTGGTTTGGGCGGCAACTCGATTGGGCAGGGGTACGATCAGCTGTAAGCCAGTCCAATCGATACTTGCTGGGGTTGGCGGTGCTGGTTATTTGTCTCGCCTATCTCTTCCGGGCCTACCGTTGGGGCGCACTCCTTGCTCCGCTCGGCCCGACCAGCCTTAGTCACCTTTTTGCCGCAACTACAGTTGGATTTGGCGCTGTATTCCTAATGGGGCGCATGGGCGAGGTGGTTCGTCCGGCTGTTTTGCCTATGCGTGATCCGCGAGTGCGGGCCAGTAGTTCCTTTGTCACCATTATGGTGGAACGGGTGTACGACATGATGGCTGTGGTGGTCCTCTTTGCTGTAAATCTCTTGTGGTTCACGCCGCCAACCAACGTGGGAACGGAATTCTCGCGAGTTCGAATCGCGGGGATTGTTCTGCTCGTCCTATCCATTGCAGCAGTTGCCGGGCTGACCTGGTTTAGAAGAAGGTCAAAAAGCATTATTGGTTCGTTAGAGAAAGGCCTGGATCGCCTGGGGTTTATCCCGGTGCGCCTCAGACGCGCTCTTATTAGCATTCTTCTGCAACTGGCCAAATCCTTGAGAGTGTTGGTGGATGCACGTGAGCTTGCTGTCACGATAGCCTGGACAGCAATGGTGTGGGCCGGAATCACACTCGCTAACTGGCTGGTCTTACGCGCGTTCGGACTTCGCTTCGGAATCAGTGAGGCTATCTTTATTCTTGGTTGGTCGCTGGTGGGATCACTGGTTCCAACGCCCGGCGGAGCCGCCGGTGCATTTCACGCAGCCACGGCTGCGGGCCTCATTTTCCTGGGAGTGACCCGCGAGACGGCCGCCGCCGTCTCCATCGTAATGCACGTCGTTGATTTCGGACCAGCCGTAGTCTTCGGCTTTTTTTACTTTGTGCGCGGTGACATTAATCTAACCCGGCTCCGATCCCTGATGTCTCCTGAAGCTCTCGAACATGCCGTAGACGATGAAATTATTGAGCCTGACGAATTGCTCATGAAGCAGCAACGTGAAACCGTCACCACCAGCGAATGATCTTCGTCGGCACAGCTTCGGTAAGATTCTCCTCTTGAGGTTTGCGACTTATGAAGTGTCCCTTCTGCGGCTATCTGGAAGACAAAGTGGTTGACTCGCGCGAGTCTCGCGAAGGTGAGGCAATTCGACGGCGGCGTGAATGCTTGCGTTGCGAACGCCGGTTTACGTCGTACGAGCGCATTGATGAGATACCCTACATGGTGGTTAAGAAGGACGGACGGCGGGAGACATTTGATCGCAACAAAGTGATGGCAGGATTGCTGCGGGCCTGCGAAAAACGCCCTGTCCCATCGTCGAAACTCGACGCCATCGTTAATGCAATCGAGAAATATGTCCAGGAATCTTCGGAACGCGAGCGGCCGACAAGCAAGGTAAAGGCGGATCAGGTTCATATTGGCTTGACGAACACGCAATTGCGGCTTTGGGGCCACAAGAAAAGACGCGTGCCACGCAACCGCATCATTTCGCATCTTTGTTCCGAACGAAGTTACGGCAGATTCAGCCGGATCGTTCCGCTGCGCTGGACGGTCAGCGTTCGAGACGCAAGGGCACAGCTTGAAAATGGCATACTGCTCATTCGTTTGCCCAAGATCGAGGATCGCCGCGGCGCTGAATTCAAACTTGCTGTAAAAGAAGCAGCTGAAGAGTGACAACAGTTTTAGGCAAAAAGCCGAAATTTCTAGACGCAGATCAAAAAGAATCACTTTATGGCAATTATTAAAGAAGCAGACATTACCGAGGGCATCGAAACTACGGACAGCGAGCAGCAGTTGCAGATACCAAGCGAACTACCTGTCTTGCCGCTTCGCGATATCGTTATCTATCCCTTCATGATCGTGCCGCTATTCGTCTCGCGAGAAAAGTCTATTCGCGCAGTTGACGAGGCGCTGGGTGAGAATCGAATGATTCTGCTCGCCTCTCAGAAAGACCTCGACAAGGAGGAACCCTCCGCCGACGATCTTTACCGGGTGGGTACCGCGGCCGTCATCATGCGCATGCTTAAATTGCCTGACGGACGCATTCGTATACTCGTGCAGGGTCTCGCCCGCGCCGAAATAGAATCGGTTGACACGAATGGCCCACACATCCGCTCCCATGTTCACGTGATGCAGGAAGTACTCTCTCCCGAGCGGTCTCTCGAAGTTGAGGCGCTGATTAGAAATGTCCGCGCGTCCATGGAAAAAGCGATCAATCTCGGGAAAAACATTTCGCCCGAGGTAATGGCCATCATAGCCAACCTCGACGACGCCGGACGCCTGGCCGACCTCTCGGCCTCAAATCTCGAACTAAAAGTTGAAGACGCTCAGTCTATACTTGACATAGCCGATACAACTGCGCGTCTGCGCCGCGTAAATGAGTTGCTCAATAAAGAAATCGAGGTTCTGACGGTACAACAGGAGATCAATACTCAGGCACGTGCTGATATCGATCGGTCTCAACGGGAGTTTTATCTGCGGCAGCAGATGAAGGCCATCCAAACCGAGTTGGGTGAGGGCAATGAGCTGGCCGAAGAGATTGCCCAGTTCAGGGAAAAGATCGAAGCCGCAGGCATGCCCAAGCCGGCCGAGGACGAAGCTTCGCGGCAGCTAAAGAAACTCGAACGAATGCATCCGGACGCGGCCGAAACCGCAACGCTGCGAAATTGGATGGAAATCATGACCGAGCTTCCGTGGTCAAAATCGTCCACGGATAATCTCGATCTGCGAAAGGCCGAGCAGATTCTGAACGAAGACCATTATGGCCTGGAGAAGGTCAAAGATCGGTTTGTCGAAGGCCTCGCAGTGCGCAAGCTTAAGGACAAGCCAAAAGGCCCCATTCTTTGTCTGGTCGGCCCTCCGGGCGTCGGAAAGACTTCGCTGGGGCGTTCCATCGCACGAGTGCTTGAACGAAAGTTTGTTCGCCTCTCGTTAGGCGGTGTTCACGATGAAGCTGAGATCCGGGGTCACCGCAGGACCTATGTCGGTGCTATGCCCGGTCGCATCATTCAGGCGATTCAGCAGGCAGGCACTAACAATCCACTCATAATGCTCGACGAGATCGACAAGGTCGGAGCGGATTTTCGTGGCGACCCGTCCTCAGCTTTGCTGGAAGTACTCGATCCTGAGCAGAACAACAGTTTTCGAGACAACTACCTGGGCGTAACTTTTGATTTGTCGAACGTGATTTTCATGACGACAGCAAACGTGCTGGACAGTATTCAACCGGCCCTGCGCGATCGCCTGGAGGTTATCCGTCTCGCAGGCTACACGGAGGAAGAAAAGCTCGAGATCGCGTTACGACATCTGCTGCCGAAACAGATGGAAGAAAACGGCATCACTTCGCGCGACCTGCATATTTCCAAGACTGCGCTCACTGCAATCGTCCAGCAGTACACTCAGGAAGCCGGATTGCGCCAGTTGGAGCGAGAGATAGGAAGAATTTGTCGCAAGGTGGCGAGGCGCATCGCTGAGGGTCATAAGGGAGCGGTTAGAGTTTCGCTCAAGAATCTTCACGAATTTCTGGGTGCCCCGAAGGCTCTTCCTGAAGAAGTCCTCAAGAAGGATCAGATCGGCGTGGCCACCGGGTTGGCCTGGACGGCAGTGGGCGGCGATGTGCTTTTCATTGAAGCCCTCCGCGTGAAAGGCAAGGGCAACCTGGTACTCACCGGGCAGCTTGGGGAAGTGATGCGTGAATCAGCACAGGCGGCCTATTCGTACGCGAAATCACGCGCGAAGGAACTCGAGATTAGCGACGAGGACTTTTCTAACTACGATCTTCATATTCACATTCCGGAAGGCGCCATTCCAAAGGATGGGCCGTCGGCGGGGATCACGCTGGCAACGGCGATGGTATCGGCGCTTTCTTTGCGACCGGTGCTAAAAAGCGTTGCCATGACTGGTGAAATCACGCTCCGAGGCAATGTCCTGCCTGTTGGAGGAGTTAAGGAAAAGGTCCTCGCTGCACGACGCGCGCGGGTATCTACCATTATTCTTCCCCAACAGAACCGTCGAGACTTGGACGAAATTCCGAAGGAGCTATTCAAAGACATACGGTTTGTATTTGTAGACAACATGCGCCAGGTTTTTCGCGAAGCGTTGAAGGAGAGAGTTGTACCGCCAGTCAGCACGGGAGGGAGGCCTCAACGTGTGCCTCAAGCGGCTTCCGGTCGCAGTGCCTAGCTAGCCTGCTAATGCAGACCTGGAAAACGAAAAGACCGCTCTTTTCTGGGCGGTATTCTGCAGTTTTAGACGCGCGCCAGCCTGCTCACTGGTAGACGTATGAGAAACTCGTCTTTTGCTCCCATTCAACACCGTCCACGGGCAATAACTGTTCCGGAGAATGCTAGGAGGCCCGGGGCCTGAGGAAGAGTTGATCGAGAGGGCCACTACCGAATCCTCTTAATCAGCTACTTATAAAGGAACTCGGCGGGGAGCTTCGCCGTTTAAGGTGGGGCACCGGCGAGACGTCAGGGGGAAACCGCACGTTTGTTGTCTCTGAACGCAACCTGACACGCGGTCAAATGCATCTGTTAATAGCGACTTTACGGGGGAGAATTTCACCGTTTGGCCGTCACCGATAAGTAGCTATTGTTTGACACCCCGGAAAACCGTGTGATAACCTCCGGTCGGATTTCGGCTCCGCTTTTGCAGAGCTTCCGTAGTGTCCAACACGCTGAAGGAGCCTTTAGTTAACTCGCAAAAATTACGAATCCCGGCGAGTTCGACTACCCAGATAGTAGCTCGGAATTTGCACTATTCCTGGTGAAGGAGGCGTGGCGTTATTTACCGCGCTCGTTGCCCCAGCGGCCAGCATTTTTGCACAGATACCAGCCGGTTCATCCGCTCGTACTATTCAAACAGAGGTGGAGAAGTCAGATCCACGTGTCTCCCAGATCATTTCAAAGGCGGAGGACCATTTCCGCAAAGGCCGGCTTAATCTCGAAGACAATAAGCGCGAGCAAGCTCGGGATGAATTCGACAGGGCTGTCGACGCTATTCTTGAATCAGGTCTTGACGTTCGCGCCAGTCAACGACTCCAGACTTTTTATCTGGAATTGGTTGAGCGAATATATCGGGAAGAGGTTCCGCTTGGTCGCGGAGCTACGCAGGCGAATGTTTCTGAGCTTGTGGCTGAGAACGTTCAATCTCCTCCTCAAAAAAGCCTTCCTCCGCAGGTTGGATTTCTCCAGCAGAGGTTTGAGCCTTCCCCGCTCGATGAGCTCAGCAAACTTGTACTAACGCCTGACGAGCAGAACGTATCCGATGCAGACGTGGTGGCACTCGAGCAAGCGAAGCACAATGTCAACTTTGCATTCACCATAAATCCCTTAATTCAGCAATACATCAATTTTTATCAGGGCCGGGGTCGCGCCACGATGGAGTCGGGACTGCGGCGCTCAGGCCAGTACATGAAGCTCGCGCGTCAGACCTTTGCCAAGGAAGGCGTTCCTGTTGATATCACCTGGTTGGGTCAGGTCGAAAGCGCCTGGAAGCCAAAGGCGATGTCATGGGCCGCAGCTCGTAATAGCTTCGAGCAGGCGACCGTAGCCTCAGCCCGATATTTAAAGACTCTTGCCGCTCACTACAAGGGTGATTGGGAATTGGCGATGGCCGCCTACAATACCGGCGCCGGGAATGTCGACCGCGCGATTGCTCGCGCGGGTAGCAAGAGTTTTTGGGCTATCTATCCTTACATTGCTCAGGAAACTCGTAATTATGTTCCTAACATCCTGGCCACGATCATAATCGCGAAAAATCCTGCGAAGTACGGCTTCAAGGGTATACGTCATGATCCTCCGTTGTCTTATGACAGGGTGCAAGTGTCGACAGCCACTAGCTTGCAGTTAGTAGCCGAGGCGACCGACTCAAGCATCGATCATATCCGGGGGATCAACCCGGAATTGAAGCGGGACGTCACACCCAGAGGCGAGGCTTATACCGTTCGTGTTCCGGCAGGAAAAGCCAAACAGTTTGTCGCCGTGCTCCAGCGAATTCCTGGAGACCGACGCGACTCTGCTCGCGTGATCTCAGTTGCTCATGGAGAAGACTTACAGAACGTTGCCAACCGCATCGGCGTCAGCGTTGCTCAACTACAGGCGATGAACAGCGGCGTGGATCTGAAATCGACCACGAAGCTGGTAGTGCCGAGCAATTCAGTTCGCTTGACGAGCTGGCGGCGTGCAAAGCCGAGCACAAATGAGCCGGCTGCTGCGGGACTGACGAAGATTCGAGCTCGGAAAGGCGACACCATCTCGCGGATCGCGGCGGCACGTAATCTGGATGCCAATGAAATAGCGCGGTTGAATGGTATGACACCGGAATTGGAGTTGCGCGCCGGCCAGGAGATTAAGTTGCCGGCGGCGGGTGCTGGCCCCTCACGACGTCGATAGATTTCGTTGTCAGCGCGTCCCCGTTAGATTCGACGTGCTAAAACTAATAAATGAGCGCGCTTTCGATCGAACTCGCAAAGCGCGCTCGATTCTTTTCACCGAGAATCCATGATAACTGTCTTCTCCCATCTCATCCTCACACGGGAGCCCTCACATGCTCTTTCGCACACTCTCAGCAGCGGTTTACGGTATTGATGCAGATCTCGTTGACATCGAAGTCGATCTGACTACCGCGCGAGGTGAGTCGGACAATCTGTCGGTTACTATCGTTGGATTGCCCGATGCCGCGGTACGCGAATCGCGCGAACGTATTCGCGCCGCGATCTGCAACTGCGCGTTCTTCTTTCCCTTTCAAAAAATCACAATTAATCTGGCACCCGCTGATGTAAGGAAGGAGGGGGCGAGTTTCGATCTGCCTATTGCCCTTGGTCTCCTGGGGGCCAACGGTGACCTGGCGGAAGAAAACAGCCTCATTCATGTGCTGTGCGTCGGCGAGCTTTCGCTCGATGGTCGAGTACGTCCAATCAAAGGGGCGCTTCCGATTGCCATCCTGGCGCGTGAAGCTGCAATCGAACACGTGATTCTTCCCGATGAGAATGCGAAAGAGGCTGCCGTTGTCTCGGGCGTGAATGTTTACCCTGTCGCCGATTTGAGAAGCGCGGTGGAGCTGGTGGCAGCTCTGCGGTCCGCGGATCCTCCTCAACCACTCAAAATCGATCCAGCAGCAATTCTGATACAGTCCGATCACTACAGTGTGGACTTTCGTGAGGTACGGGGACAGCTTTCTGCAAAGCGCGCGCTGGAGGTTTCCAGCGCGGGCTCACATAATATCCTCCTCATTGGTCCTCCAGGCTCAGGCAAGACAATGCTGGCAAAGCGGCTCCCGACAATTCTCCCGCCGTTGGAATTTGAAGCAGCGTTGGAGTTAACGAAGATCCATTCGGTAGCGGGGATGACGGGCCGCGCCGGACTGGTGGCAGAACGCCCTTTTCGTTCCCCTCATCATACAATCAGCGACGCCGGATTGATTGGTGGGGGTGCCGTTCCGCGTCCCGGCGAGGTTTCTCTGGCGCATCAGGGTGTGTTGTTTCTGGACGAGCTGCCCGAATTTGATCGCAGCGTATTGGAAGTACTGCGCCAGCCTCTCGAAGATCAGAAGGTAACCATTAGCCGGGCCTCTATGTCCCTTACTTTTCCCGCTTCATTCATGTTGGCGGCAGCGATGAATCCCTGTCCTTGTGGTTTCTGGAATGATCCTACGCGAGAATGTCGCTGCACGCCGCTGCAGATTCAACGCTATGTCGGCCGCATCTCCGGGCCGTTGCTTGATCGAATTGATATTCACGTCGACGTGCCGGCTGTGAAGTTTCGCGAGTTGACGGGCGACCCGGCACCTGGAGCAGAAAGCTCCGCGGAAATTCGCGAGCGGGTTATTCATGCCAGAGAACGCCAGCGAAAACGCCTCGAAGGCGAAAAGATATTTTCAAATGCTGCCATGACCCCGCGGATGATCCGGCGTCATTGCCGCATTGACTCCGACAGCGAACAGATGCTCGAGCGAGCGATGACGCGGCTGGGCTTGTCAGCCCGCGCTTATGACCGTATTCTGAAAGTAAGCCGCACAATTGCAGATCTTGAGGGTTCTGAGGAGATCCGATCCGTTCACGTGGCCGAAGCAGTGGGTTACCGCTCCCTGGACCGCACTTATTGGACGTGAGCAAGGCCGAAGGCGAACGTATTGATGCGGCTGAAGAAAACAGTAACTTTTAGCCGGGGAAAGGCAACGACGCGCTCTAAGCGCGGCATCACACCCGCGTCGACGGTATCTGATAACCTCGCACTTCCCGCACCGGGAATTCGTGAGAATGGGTGCCGCTCAGTTGAAGGACAGCGGAAACGTGATAGTCGTGAAGAACAAGCAGTAAGGAGACTAATTCCTTCGTCGCTTGCCCAAATAGCGAACACGTGACCGCAGCCGAAACCGAGACACAACCAGTAACCGATTACGGCCTGACACAGAGAGCTGCGCAAGGCGATATGGGAGCCTTCGAGGAACTCTACCAGCGCCATAATCGTCGGGTTTACTCGCTTTGTTTGCGGATGATGGGTAACGTCTCGGAGGCTGAAGACCTGGCACAAGAGGTCTTCATTCAGCTCTTTAGAAAAATTGGAAGCTTTCGTGGCGAGTCGGCCTTTACCACCTGGCTCCATCGGCTAACTGTTAATCAGGTCTTGATGCACTTCCGCAAACGCGGAGTCAAGATGGAACAGACCACCGAGGACGGTGAAACACCGATACAGATAGTCAAGGGCACTGAAAACCCCAACGCAATGCCGGTTGTTGACCGCATCGCCCTCGACAAAGCCATCTCGCAACTGCCGCCAGGGTATCGCACTGTCTTCACCCTTCACGACATTGAAGGACACGAACACGAAGAGATTGCGCGTATGCTCGGCTGCTCGGTTGGGACCTCGAAGTCACAACTGCACAAGGCGCGAATGAAGTTACGGGGCCTGCTCAGGCAACAGAAGACGAAGGAGTAGCTTCCAAGAACCCTCGGCGGGGTTTCCCTTCCAGGCTCCAAGGAGACCTGAACGGCGCAAACCGGAGTGAGTTTCTTGAGGACGCTCTCGTCAAAGGAATGAATTTGAATGCCGTCTCCCCTTGATTGTTCGGAACCAAAATAGCACGCGGAAATTGGTCGGAGTTCATGGCATTCGCGTGGTAGGTCAGAGGTTGTAAGACAATGAACTGCGAAAAGTGTCAAGAACTAATCAGCGATCTGGTCGATGGTGGGCTGAGCCGCGGAGATGAATCAACGCTAAGTTTGCACCTGGAAGAATGTCTCGCTTGCGCCGATGTGCGCAACGACCTCCAATCAATCGTTGCCTTTTGCCGGAATCATCGCGGAGAATACAGCGCGCCACCCAACGCGGATGCCCTGTGGCTTCGCATTTGCAATGTGATTGAAGCGGAGACGCAGCTACCAGCCAGGGCGGCGCTGACTCGACCGCCAGCCAAGAGCTTCTGGTCCGGCTGGACGAGTCGCAGCTGGGAACTCTCGATGCCGCAGCTCGCGGCGTCTGCGGCCGCGATAGTGTTGGTCGTCTCCCTGGGTACTACAGTTGGTTTGCGTCGTTGGGACAACGCCCGAGGAACGGGACAAGTGGTGTCGTCACCGCGCTCTGCAGCCGCCACGCAGGTTCGCGATCGCATGTGGCAACAGCGGCAGGCCATTAACTACTGGAACCAGCGCGTGGAGACGAACAAGGCACGCTGGAATCAAGGGATGCGCGATACCTTCGAACGCAATTTGAGAGTCATCGATCAGGCAGTCAACGACTCGCTCAACGAGTTGAACCGGGATCCCCACGACGAAGTTTCTGAAGAAATGCTTAACGCCGCCCTTAATGAGAAACTGGCGTTGCTAAGGGAGTTTTCAGATCTATAGCCCGGGAACAGAGTTTTGGTTTAAGTTTTTCCCCGTCTGTAAAAAGTTGGGTCTATTGAAGAGCCCCGCACAAATGAGTATCCGACTGTTGTCTACGCCTCTCAGATTTTTTGGCGCGCATACTTTCTCAGCCCTTGTAGTCTTTGCCGCTCTCCATTCGTTTATCACACCTGCTGCACTCGCTCAGAATCGTGTTTCCAAGCGTTTCCCTGCCGGAAAGAACGTCCGCGTGGAACTTAAGAATATCTCCGGAACGATTACGGTTGAGTCGTGGAACCGGGATGAGATAAAGATCACTGCTTCGTTGGAAGCTCCGACCGCCAATGTGTCCCCCAAGCTGGTGGGCGAGTGTGTTTCCATCGATGTGATGGGTGACAACCGAGGCCGCGGCGACGTTGGCGATGTGAACTTCAAGATCCAAGTACCGCAGGATTCTTCGGTTGATATCGAGACGCGACGGGGAGATATTACGATCAGCAATATCCGCGGCGGTCTGGTGCGGGCTCACATTTCCACCGAAGGGGATATCACGCTGAGCGGCATCAGCGCCACGCAGGTGCTTGCCCAAAATACTATCGGAGACATTTTCTTCGATGGAGGTTTTTCGCGAGGGGGCACATACCAATTCCAGTCGACGAAGGGAAACATCAGCGTACGTATCCCCTCAGATTCTGCCTTCCGACTCGTGGCAGCAGCGCCGACCAGAAAAATTGCGCTGGGCGAGTTTTGGAACAACGGCTTTAAGACACTTGGTGACGGAAGGAAATTCGTAGGCGATGTGGGCGATGGTCGTTCCTCAGTAATGGTGACAACCTTTCAGGGCAGTATCACCTTTCTTCGTCGCTAAGCAGCAGCGCAGGTTAGTAGTTCTGATGCGGACGATCTTGATCTGACGATTGAGAACGTCCGCATTTTTTTCCCCAGTTAGGGCGTCACGTGGGTGGATGATACTATGCGCAACTGAGCCATAGTTCCTCATTCGGGTCACCTCCGCACTTCAGCGTATGGAATCGCGATCGTTAATCCGAGGAGCAGTGACACCGGTCCAGTTTCCAAGATGATCTCAACTTCCAGATTCATTAAGGTTGGCTTCCGCATTGCAGGTCTCGCGGTGCTCGCCTCCACTGCGTTTATATCCACATCGGTTGCTCAGCAGAAAAGAGACACCATAGCCGCTGCGCCGTTGCTCACACGCACCGCCACCAGGCAGGAGAAGCGGCGGCTGGGGTATGGCGGCACCGTAACGATCATCGGAGCTCCGCAAGGATCAATCACAGTCGAGGGATGGCCGCAGAGCGAAGTTCAAATTACGGCCGAAATCGAACTGCGCGCAGAAACCGAAGAGGATCTAAATCGCCTGGCAGCGGTCAATGGTTGGGTGCTGGATGACGATCTCAATCACTTGCAGATCCTGAGCACAGGAACCCACGACAAGGTTTTCATGCGACGAGTGGCAAAAAACTTCCCCAAGAAACTACTCGGTCTTCCCTGGAGGATCGACTACCGGATTCGCGTACCTATGGCCACCGATCTTGAGATTAGCGGCGGGCGTGGTCCCATCACGCTAAGCGGGGTCGAAGGTGCACTAACGTTGACCGCCACGGAAAGCGAGACTCAGATGACCGTCACATCTGGAACGGTCAACGCGACGGTCGCCTCGGGACGAATCAATGTCAGGATCCCAACGCGTAGCTGGCGAGGCACCGGAGCAGATCTTCGCCTCGCTGCGGGAGACTTAAACGTTGAGCTGCCAGCGGGTTTCAATGGCGACATTGATGCTGACGTCCTACGGACTGGTCAGATCAGTGACATGTTTTCGGCACTGGAGTCGCGACAACGCCCCGGGATCACCAACCGGGTTGTCAGAGTTCGTGCCGGAGCAGGTGGTGCGTTCTTCAAGTTCACCGTTGGCGACGGGACGATTCGCATTACAAGGCTAGCAATGAGCAATCCGTGAGAGCGATTGTCGATTGCCGATTGCCAATCGAAGACTTCCGTTGAAGAGGAAATAGACCGCACAGTACTTTCTGCTAGCCTGATGCATCCTAGCCAGTCAGTCTCAAAGAAAACGAAATTGGCAATTGGCAATCGAAAATCGGCAATAACCCTCTTGTCACTTCTCGTACGCCACTGTATTCTCTGAACCCCATCATGACAGTTAAATCAGATCGTTGGATCCGCCGAATGGCCGAGCAACATCAACTCATTTCTCCTTTTGAGCCGAAGTTAGTTCGGCATGTTGATGGCCGCCGCATAATTTCCGCCGGGGCCTCGAGCTATGGTTACGACATGCGACTTGCGGATGACGGCTTTCGCGTCTTTTCACCGATACACGGCCGCGAGATCGATCCCAAGGCTTTTGATGATGAATCGCTCGTAGAGCCGCCGTTGCGCACTGCCGAAGATGGGTCGAAATACTACCTGCTTTCGCCACATTCTTATGCGCTTGGAGTAACCGCAGAAACCTTTCACATGCCCCGGAATGTGACCGGGATCGCGATGGGTAAATCTACCTATGCGCGAGCCGGTCTGCTGGTAAATACCACACCGCTGGAAGCTGGATGGGCAGGACGTTTGGTAGTTGAGCTCGCAAATCTCGCTGACCTGCCGCTGCGCATCTACGTCAACGAGGGCATCGGTCAGGTGGTTTTCCTCGAGTCAGACGAAGAGTGTGACGTGTCCTACAAGGATCGCGGCGGCAAGTACCAAGGCCAGACCGGACTTACCTACTCAAAATTTAGTAGGATCAATCCATAATCTTATCCAGACCTCTGATCAGTCCTACATAATTCCTAACTTTACGCACCGCCAAGAGCGTGCCCTGGACATACGGCTCCGCTCCGCTACCCGCATCGTGGCGGATCGATAGCCGCTCTTCATTTGCACCAAAGATTGCCTCAACACTAATGACATAACTAGGTAGTCGAATCGAATGAATCTGACTGCCCCGTAGAGTTGCTCCTCGACTTTCTTTCTCCCCAATCGTTTTCTCAACGGGATGCGTCGTGCCGCTTGGAGCGTCCTGTTTGGTGTCTGAGGCATAATCTATGATTTCCCAGTGAGAAAGATATTTCGCCGCCTCACAAGCAAATCGTTGTAACAACACTGCGGTAATAGCGAAATTTCCGGCGGCGATCACCCCTACCTTGTTCTTTAGCGCGGTATGGTTGATTCCCTCAAAATCGTTGTCCGTCAACCCCGAAGATCCGATAACAACGTGCACACCGCGGTCAATTGCGGTCAGCACATTAGTTTTCACCACGTCCGCTTTCGTGTAATCAACTAACACATCAGTCGGTGTCTCGAGGGCCTCAGCGACTGAGCCACTGATCTTCACATCGAGATGTGAATCGCCGGTCACATCTCTAAGGTCATGACCGTGGTGACTCCGCGACACAGCGCCGACGAGGCTCAGATCTTCCGCCTGCGAGACGGCCAAACACAGAGGTCTTCCAACCCATCCCGTGGCGCCAGCGATGGATACTCTTAGTTTCATTAACCAAGAGGCTAACAAATCGTGCATTTACTAACCAGCGCCAATTTCTGGCAGCACAAAACCGCAGAAAACACTTGGCTTGCTGCCTCTCCTGTATAGGGTTCAGAAGACTTTTGTGACAGTCTTGTCACTGAATCGGGTTCCGGAAGTTCGATAATAGTTCATCGCGTCAATGCAGAGGCCAGTTTGACTACCTACCAATGCAACCCGGCATCAGGGCGCGACATCGTTAAGAAAGAAGCCCTAGGTGAATTGGATTTCACCGCCTGGCTAGTTCCCACTCTCCTTATCCAAAGCCCCTACTCCAAAGCCCCCGGGTAGAACCTGTTGTTCGAGACTTCGTTTTTGGGTGTAACTTACGACTAAAATCCTTGGAGGAATGAGAGATGAGAATTACCTATAAAACATTTGGGGCCGCGATCCTGTTGGCGCTGATTAATTTTGGAGCCACTACTGCGGTATTGGCGCAGCGCCAGTATCGTGACAGTGACACCAGCATGCGGGATCTGATCCGGCGCATTGAAACGCGTTCCGATAACTTCAGCCGAACGCTGGAGAACGCGCTGGACCGGAGCCGTTTAAATAACACCGCTGGTGAAGACGAGATCAACAGGCTAGTTACGGACTTCGAGTATGCCACTGACCAGTTGAAAACCCGTTTTGAAAACAGACAATCCACTTCAACTGATGCTCGCGCAGTGCTGGAAAAGGCAGCGCTAATCAACAGCTTTTTGTTAAACAATCGACTCGAGATTCGAGTCGATCAAGATTGGCGTTTACTACAATCTGATCTTGATCTGCTTGCACGTGCCTATTACATCAACGACTGGCGCTGGAATACTGACGGCTCCGACACCGGGACCGGGACGGATACCGGCGTGGGTTATCGTTTGAGTGACGCACAATTACGCCAGCTTGCTCGGCGCATCGACAACCGCACCGACCGGTTTAGCCGCAGTCTGGGGATCGCCCTTAACAGAAGCAGCATCAATGGTACTGCGGAAGAGGATGAGGCGAGCCGTAATTTGAGCGCGTTGGAGTCGGCGACTAACCAACTGACGAACCGGATTAACACTCGTCAGTTCACGGAATCCGATGTTCGCAACGTGTTGGAGCGCGCAGCTGTCTTAAATTCACTAATGGCCAACTATGACTTCGATGCCATCGCTGAGCGCGATTGGACCATGTTGAGGCAGGACCTCGATCAACTGGCCGGCGCCTCGAACATTGCCTGGAACTGGAACACCGGACCGCTGCCGGGCGGGCCCATCTATAGCGCCGACGGCGAATTGACCGGAACCTACCGGCTGGATACGTCGCGCAGTGACGATGTGCGACAGGCTGCGGACAACGCCACTCGGAGCCTGCCCGTCTCCCAGCGCCAGCGAGTCTATGATTCTTTAATCAGACGACTCGATCCGCCCGAGACCCTGGCCATTGAACGGCGTGGCAGCAGCGTCACCATAGCCTCGTCGCGGGCACCTCAGATCAGTTTTGTGGCTGACGGACGTGAGCATGTGGAGACAACTCCTAACGGCCGCACGGTGCGTGTGCGAGCCAATTTCTCCGGCGACCAGTTGAACGTCGTCAGGACGGGAGATCGGGCGCAGGACTTTACCGTCACTTTCGATCCTACGGATAACGGTCGTCGCCTGCTTGTAACGCGCCGGCTCTACTCCGATCAGATTAATCAACCGGTAACCGTCCGGTCGCATTACGACCGCACTTCAGACGTTGCCCAGTTGGACCTGAACACGGGTAGTCCGGACTACCCACAGGTCGGAACCCCTAGCGGGGAGTTCGTTATCCCGAATGGAACTCAAATAGTTGCTCATCTAATTAACAACCTCTCCACTAACACAGCGCGCGACAATGAGCGCTTCACGATGAGCGTTCGCTCACCATCTCAGTATGATGGTGCGACCATTGAAGGCTACGTGACGAACGTCAATCGCAGTGGACGCATAACGGGGCGGTCGGCGATGACATTCAACTTCGACACGGTTCGTCTGCGTGATGGTAGAAGTCATCGATTCGCCGGGATTGTCGAAACAGTTCGTACTCCTGGAAACGAAACAGTTCGGGTCGATAACGAAGGAGCAGTTAGGGAAGACGATCAGACCGGCCGTACCATTCAACGCACGGCGATCGGAACGGCCGTGGGCGCAATCATTGGCGCAATTGCCGGTGGCGGTAAAGGCGCAGCCATCGGGGCAGTACTAGGTGCCGGTGCTGGTGCTGGTTCAGTTTACGTGCAGGGTCGTGAGGATTTGGAACTGACGACTGGTACCGAATTTACCATCAGGTCGAGTGGCCCTCGGTAAGTCGCTTACTGTTCGACGTAAGTTTGGTCGCACGAGCTAATGGTACAGAGAGGTACGGACGGCGAGTTATTCGCTGTCCGTATTTTTATGGCGCTAGTTCAAAACAATCTCAACGGGCTGAGGCAGTCGTTCACCCAGCAAAGTCAGTCCGCGCGGGCTCGCCACCGGTTCCTTGTTTGGTGTTTGAAAGAAGAGAAAACCCTGGCGGCGACGGTCGGCGGGCGACAACGGCGCTTTTAGGTCCATAGCGCTTTCAGGATTCGCGAAATTGCCTGCTTGGGAGAAAGCAGCCTCCAGTCCTTGCCTTCGCCATCCCGCAAGCGAAAACGCGCGCCCTTGAGTTCAATAGGTACACCACTTTCATACTCGAGTTCTATTCGCAGCGGCATTACGCCAGCCAAGGGAAGATTCGCTTCGAAGAGCTCCTGGCTTTCTTCGTCACCAAGCATAGGCGCAACCTTTACCGTAACACCACCGGCACTTGCGCTTTTTACCGCGCCGGCAAGCGGCGGCAGTTCTACTACGGGCTTTACCTTAAAAAGCGCGCCCCCGCAGGCAGTTTCTAACAACGCTACCGACACGAGTGCAACCAGCAAAATGAGTTTCGTGCTTCTGATGATGTTTTTTGGTTGAGAGTAGGCCACCGGCGAAATCTCTCACGGTGGTCTGGAAGCTGTCAATGGAGCTACACGGCATTCGGACGCCGGTAGCTGTTAGCTTCCCGGACTCCAGTGTGAGCGTCTGTGCTAATATGGCGCAAAAATATGATTAGACCGTTCCGGGGTATTCATCCTCAGATTCAGTCCAGCTCCTATATTGATGTGAGTGCCCAGCTAATCGGTGACGTTCACATAGGTGAAGAGTCTTCCGTATGGTGTAACGCGGTATTGCGTGGCGACATGTATTACATTCGTATCGGCAACCGCACCAATGTGCAGGATAACAGCGTCATCCACACCCGCACCGGCACTCATCCCACCATCCTGGAAGACGAAGTCACAATAGGACATAGCGTGACCCTGCATGGATGTTACGTCGAGCGTGGCTCTTTAATTGGAATCGGTTCCATTATCCTCGACGATGTCCGAGTCGGCACGCAATCATTGGTGGCCGCCGGTTCATTGCTATCACCTGGGACGATCATTCCGCCACGTTCTTTAGTGATGGGCATACCGGCCAGGGTAAAGCGCCCGCTTTCCGATGAAGAAGTTGCGGGACTCACACTTTTTTGGCAGAACTATGTGGACTACACGAAGAAATATAAGTGTGAGTGTGGGTCGTAGGTAACCGGAAGAGCAAATGGGATCCAGTACCAAGCCAGCGCGCGGCATGCGCGACTTTCTTCCCGCAGATCTGCGGCGCCGTGAATACGTCATTGGCGTC
>JAIVJP010000307.1:1780-6001 GCA_020199975.1 Acidobacteriota bacterium | reverse complement strand
GTGGTGGAGACCGAGCTGATTGCGGCGGCAAGTGAAGCCCTGGAAAAGCTCGGCTTCAAGGACTTCGTCGTGAGGTTGAATCACCGCGAAGCGCTTACCGGTCTTCTTGCCTGCTCGGGTGTGCCGCTGGAACACCACGAAGCAACGTTGGTAGCTTTGGACAAGCTCGATAAGGTTGGTCGCGAAAGTGTCGCAAGGGAGTTAACTGAACGCGGCATAACCGAAGGAGCCGGCAAACGCCTCCTCGATTTCTTTAGCGAGCTGGCTTCGCTTGAGCACGCGGCGGACATCGCCGTGGGTGACGATCTGGTTGCAAAACGACAAGGGCTTAACTCCGCGGTTCTGGGCCGGTTGGTTGAGTTTGTAGGAGCGAACGAGAAAGGCGCAAAAGGTGTTGATGAGTTGCGTTCGATTCTCGAGTACGCGGGCGCGTCCGGCGTCGCGGAAAGGATCAAAATCGATCCAAGCCTGGCGCGCGGGCTCTCGTATTACACAGGAGCGATTATTGAGATCAACGTGAAGGATCTGGCTGGCAGCCTGGGCGGGGGCGGCCGCTACGACAATCTGGTCGGCATGTTTTTGGGTCAGGACGTCCCGGCCTGCGGCTTTTCGCTGGGTTTGGAGCGCATCATCGTCGTCCTGACGGAGCGGGAAATGTTTCCGACTGCCTTAGCAAGAGAGTCATCTGATGTAATGATGGCTGCTCTCGGGGAACAATATGTCGATGATGCGCTTACTGTCGCTCGCGAACTGCGTGCTGCTGGGATGCGCGTGTTGCTATACCCGCAACCCACCGATAAGCTTCAGAAACAGTTGGCCTACGCCAGTGCGCAAAACATTGCTCTCGTGGCGTTGAGCGGTGAGCATGAGCACAATAGCGGCACAGTGCTGATCAAAGACATGCACCGGCGGAGTCAAGAATGGGTAACTCGCGAAGTGGCCGTAGATGTAATTAGGAATATGCTTTCAGTTGCCAAAGGAACAATCGAGATTGAACGGAAGAGGGAAGACTATGATCGGTCTGAAAAGCATTAGGAACATAAACGATGTTGGATGAATCGCCCGCTGGGCATTATCTCGGAGATGTGCTGGCTTCGTTTCGCGCTTACAAAAAGCTCGCGGAGAAAGCGTTGGAGCAAATTACGGACGAAGAGCTCTTTGTCACGATAGACGAAGAATCAAACAGCATTGCGGTGATCATCAAGCACATGGCAGGCAACATGCTGTCGCGCTGGACGGACTTTTTGACTACCGATGGCGAGAAACCTGAACGCGATCGCGACATGGAATTTGTCATCGAACCGCAAACTTCTAAGGCTGAGGTAATGAACTATTGGGAAAGGGGCTGGCAACGCACCTTCGAAACGCTGGAAGCGCTGCGACCAGAAGATCTGTTGCGCACGGTGTTGATTCGTGGGGAGACGCACACCGTCGTGCAGTCGATCAATCGCCAGTTGGCTCATTACCCGTATCACATCGGCCAGATCGTCTTTCTTGCCAAGCATTTCAGATCAGCTGACTGGAAGTCGCTGAGCATCCCGAAGAACAAGTCGGCAAAGTTCAATAAGTATCTTGAACAAAATCCTGACAAAGCTGAACACCGCTTCGACGTGGCGGCCGGATTCAATGACGATGCGCGGAAGGACGACTAACTATGTCAGCAGGCATTGTCAACTTTCATCATGTCAATGTGACCGTGCCACGAGCGCTCGAGCGGGCTGCGAAACTTCTATAGCGCAAGACTCGGTCTCGAAGAAGTACCTAAGCCCGAAGCGTCGCGCGGACGCGGTGGGGCCTGGTATCAGCTCGGCAGCGTGCAATTGCATCTTTCGCTCGAAGACGGTCTCGACGAACGGTCGAGCACACGACATGTCTGCTTCGTCGTTGAGGACCTCCATCGAGCGCAGGACTACCTGGCGTCTGCGGGACTCGAGATCCTTTCCGATCCGCGTCCAGTTCCTGGTACTCAACGTTTTTATGTTCGTGATCCGGGTGGCAATCTGATCGAGATTGCCCAGCGAAAGACTGATTAACCAATATCTTCAGCATGCTGGATAACCTCGGGAACTTACAGCGCACCCATTCCTGCGGGGCGCTGCGCAAAGAAGACGTCGGCAAAAACGTTACCTTGATGGGCTGGGTGGCGCGGCGGCGCGACTTTGGTGAACTCACCTTCGTCGATCTTCGCGACCGCGACGGCGTAACTCAAGTTGTGTTCAATGCCGAAAACTTCCCCGAAGCACACACTAAGGCCAAGGACGTCCGCGGTCAATATGTCATCGCAGTTGTGGGCGAAGTAGTGTTGCGCGATGAAAGTGCACACAACCCAAAACTCGCAACGGGCGAGGTGGAAGTACAAACTCGCGAGCTTTACATTTTCAACGATGCGCGCACGCTGCCGTTTCAACTGGACGCGTCGCCGGACGCTCTGGCAAGCGAAGACCTGCGTTTGAAGTATCGCTATCTGGATTTGCGCCGACCTCAGCTCCAGTCAAATCTCAAACTCCGGCATCGGGTAGTGGTTGAGATTCGGCGCTACATGGACGAGCAGGGATTCCTCGAAATCGAGACTCCCAATCTGATCAAGTCCACGCCCGAGGGTGCGCGCGACTACATCGTTCCCGCCCGCATTCAACCGGGTAAGTTTTTTGCGTTGCCACAATCACCGCAGCTTTTTAAACAGATCTGCATGATTGCGGGTCTGGATAAATACTTTCAGATTGCGCGTTGCTTTCGTGACGAAGACCTGCGTGCCGACCGGCAGCCCGAGTTCAGCCAACTCGATGTTGAGTTGAGTTTTGCCACCTCAGAACAGGTCTATGCATTGATTGAAGGTTTGTTTGTTCGTGTATTTCGTTTGATTGGCGGTGATTTGCCGGTGCCTTTTCCCAGGCTCAGTTATGCGGAAGTGATGCTGCGGTATGGTTCCGACAAACCCGACCTGCGCATTCAAGGCATGGAGCTGCGAGATTTATCTCCGGCCCTGGAAGGGACCACATTCGCTCCCTACGCTTCAGCCCTAGCGACTGGCGGGCAGGTGAAGGGAATTGTGATTGGCGGAGGGGCGGGGCTTTCTCGCAAGACCCTTGATGAGCTACAGGAATTTGTTAAGCGTTATGGAGCTTCTGCACTCAGCTCGATCCGGTTGGGCGATGAGGTCTCTTCCTCTTTGCTCAAGGCGTTAGGGGCAGAGGCGGTGTCGACCATGGCGCAAACCGCTGGTGCCGAGAAAGGTGATGCAGTCTTAATCGTAGCTGGAAAGCCAAAAACCGTTACTGCCAGTTTGGGTGCCTTAAGAAACGAAGTTGCGCGACGATTGAAACGAATTCCTGACGGTGTGTTCGCGCCCTTGTGGGTCACTGAGTTTCCCATGTTTGAGTACCACGAAGATGATGGGCGCTATTACGCAATGCATCATCCCTTCACTTCGCCGGTTGACGAAGACGTGTTGCTGTTTGAGCGAGCTGTCAACAGCGGTGAGTCGGATCTACTGGGACGGATCCGGGCCAAAGCTTACGATGCGGTAATCAACGGAGTGGAAGTAGCCGGCGGATCGATTCGTATTCACCGGCGTGACGTTCAGGACATCGTTTTCAAGGCTCTGGGTATGTCAAAAGAGACAGCGCGCGAGCGTTTCGGTTTCTTCCTGGAGGCACTTTCGTACGGTACACCGCCGCACGGCGGCATTGCTTCGGGCATTGAACGGCTCATGATGGTGCTGGTGCCCACGGACAACATCCGCGACGTGATGGCGTTTCCGAAAACTGCTTCCGCCGCTGACTTGATGATCGATGCGCCCGGTGAAGTGGATCCAAAACAGTTGGAGGAACTGCATCTTAGAGTCGTGAAGGACGAATGAGTTTTGTTCGCGTGAATGATCACCCTTCGGAATGCACAGCTTAAGGAGATTTTTGCGCACGCGCGACAAGCCACGCCGCTCGAGTGCTGTGGTTTGATCGGGGGCGCTAACAATCGCGCCACATCCATCCATCCGCTGCGCAATGTCGCCAGCAATCCCCAGATAGCTTACGAAGCCGCACCAGAAGAACTCTTCGCCGCTCAAAGGCAGATGCGTGAGCGCGGTGAACAGCTTCTGGCTATCTATCATTCCCATCCGCGCTCGACTGAACCCTTGCCTTCGGAGACGGACGTACGACTTGCCTACTACCCCGCAGCGACCTACCTGATCGTGGGACTGGGTGGGGCAAAGCCGATTATGCG